>JAUIKV010000076.1 GCA_030430615.1 Bacteroidia bacterium | reverse complement strand
TCATCTCCTTCAGAAAAATAGGAAATAGCTTCTCGTCCCATGTCACCGGTCTTATTGACCGCATTGTAAAGGTTCAGCTTCGCCATGGCAATCTGTCCCTTTGCATCAGCTTCAGATTTCATCAGGGCCACTTTTTCTGCCTTCAATAGAGCGCTTTCGGCCATGTAAATTTCGATGAGAACTTCTGCGGCGGCCAAAATCAATTGCTGGTGCTTCTCCAGTTCCATGCCAAAAGTCTCCACGGCTTTGCCGGCAATCATCAAAAATGCCTTCTTCAAATTGCTCAAGACTGCTTTTTCTTCTGAGAAAAGAGCCGAATAATCTGGTGTGTCAAAGGATGGGATGGCCATGAGGCTTTTGCCAACCTCCATGGCCGGGGTCATCAAATCAATCTCACCGCGCATAGCTTTTTTCAATAACATTCCAATGGTGAGCAACCTGTTGATCTCGTTGGTTCCTTCATAGATGCGAGTTATTCTCGCATCGCGCCAGGCAGCCTCCATAGGCGTCTCCTTTGAGAATCCCATGCCTCCGAAGATTTGAATTCCCTCGTCTGTAACGAATTGCGAGGTTTCCGATCCGTATACCTTCAAAATGGCAGCTTCAATGGCGTATTCGCTGAAAGCCTCCAATTCAGCTTCCTGGTGAGATTTTCCCGATTCAAGAAGGGAGTCAATGTAATTCTGAATGTCTTTGGCTGCTCTATATGAACCGGCGTCAATAACGAAGGTACGTGTGCTCATTTCCGCCAGTTTCGCCTGTATGGCACCAAAACTTGAAATCGGTTGTTTGAACTGAATTCGCTCATTGGCATAGCGAATCGACTCGGTGAGGGTTCTTCTGCTGGCATCCAGGCAGGCGGCGGCCAATTTGATGCGACCTACATTTAACGAGTTCAGCGCGATCTTGAATCCTTTGCCCCGCTCAGAGAGCATGTTCTCCACAGGGATCTTTGTGTCGCTGAAGAATACCTGGCGGGTAGAAGAGGAGGTGATCCCCAATTTCTTTTCTTCTTCACCAAAGGTTACCCCATTCGGGTTCTCTTTGTCGTATTCCATGAGGAATCCAGTTATGTTCTTGTCATCCTCGATTCGGGCAAAGACAATGAAGATTTCTGCAAAACCTGCATTGGAGATCCACATCTTCTGCCCGTTGATCAGGTAATATTTGCCATCCTCTGAGAGTGTTGCCGTTGTCTTTCCCGAATTGGCGTCACTGCCCGCTCCGGGTTCTGTGAGGCAATAGGCTCCAAATTTCTCACCTGCAGTAAGGGCCGGAAGATATTTGTTTTTTTGCTCCTCCGTACCGTACAGAAAAATCGGCATTGTTCCTATCCCTGTGTGCGCGCCATAAGCGGTGCCCAGTGATCCGGAAGCAGCTGAAATATAATCTGTCACCAACATGGTTGATACAAAGCCCATGCCGATGCCACCGTATTTTTCAGGTATTGAAACACCCAAAAAACCCATTTCACCGGCTTTTCTCATCAGCTCCTCTGTAAGGGCGTAGTCTTTTTCTTCAAACCGTTCCTTGATAGGCCATACTTCTCGATCGATGAATTCGATCACGGCCTCTTTCATCATATTTTGCTCCTCCGTAAATTCTTCGGTGATAAAAACTTCCTCAGGACTCACGTCACGAACCAGGAACTCCGCTCCTCTGATCGTTTTTTTCATAGTTTCATTGCTCATGTGATTGTTTTTTAAAGTAGTTCATATATGCCTGCGGCTCCCTGACCGGTACCGACGCACATCGTCACCAGGCCGTATTTGTTTTTTCGTCTTTTCATCTCGTTGAAAAGCTGCACCGACAATTTGGCTCCTGTGCATCCCAGGGGATGCCCGAGCGAGATTGCTCCCCCATTGACATTGACCAGGTCAGGATTCATACCGAGTTCACGTATGACGGCAAGCGATTGAGAGGCAAAGGCCTCATTGAGTTCAATGAGCTCAATGTCATTGAGCTTGAGGCCTGCAAACTCAAGTGCTTTCGGCACGGCCTTGACCGGCCCTATTCCCATGATTTTAGGGTCGACGCCCACGGCAGCGTAAGACACCATGCGGGCCACCGGTTCCAAATTCAGTTCCTTGACCATTTCTTCGGACATAACCAGCACAAAAGCGGCGCCGTCACTCATTTGGGACGAATTCCCTGCCGTAACGCTTCCACGATTGGCAAAAACGGGTCTGAGCTTAGCCAGGGCTTCGATGCTGGTACCTCGTCTAGGTCCCTCATCTGATTTTACCGTATAGCTTTTTGTTGCTCTCTTGCCATTTTCATCAAGGTATATTTGTTCCACATCAATGGGGACGATGTCATCATCAAAAAGTCCCTCTTCCTGGGCTTTCAGGGATTTCATGTGTGAACCATAGGAAAACTCATCCTGATCCTCACGGCTTACTTTGTATTTCTGTGCCACAGCTTCGGCAGTGAGTCCCATTCCCCAGTAGTAATCCTCATGGCCTTCATTGGCTGATTTGTAATTTGGAACGGGCCTGTAGCCTCCCATGGGTATATAGCTCATGCTTTCAACTCCACCGGCAATTATGCAATTCGCCATACCCGACTGGATTTTCGCTGTGGCTATGCCTATTGTCTCCAAACCGGAGGCACAGTATCGGTTAACAGTCATCCCGGCGACTTCATCGGTCTTGATTCCCATCAGGGAGACCAGGCGTCCGACATTGAGTCCCTGCTCGGCTTCCGGCATGGCGTTTCCTACAATAACGTCATCAATTCGACTCTTATCCAATTCAGGAACCTTTCCCAAAAGATAATCAATGGTTTCTGCAGCGAGCTCATCCGGTCTTTTAAACCTGAAGGTGCCCCTGGGAGCTTTCCCGACCGCAGTTCTGTATCCTTTAACTATGTATGCTGTTTTCATAATTTAATTTCTTAGGGGTTTGCCTGTTTTCAAGGTGTGTTCTATACGCTCCAGTGTTTTTCTCTCCGTCAAAAGTGAAAGAATGGCCTCTCGCTCAAGATCCAACAGATATTGTTCGCTCACCATAGTCGGTTCGGAAAGATCTCCGCCCGCCATGACATAGCCAAGTTTATTGGCAATCTTCTTATCGTGCTCTGACGCGTATTTGCCCTGGAACAAGCTATCCGTTCCAACCAGGAACATCCCCATGGCTTGCTGGCCAAGCACCTTGACTTGCTGTGGTGCGGGTTGAGTATATCCGTCTTCCAGCATCTCCAATGCATATCTTTTCGCCGTTGCAATCTGTCTCTCTGCATTGACAACAACCAAATCCTTGCCATGTTGGTAATAACCCATGTCATAGGCCTCTATTGCTGAGGTCGCTACTTTGGCCATGGCTATGTTGATAAAAGCGTCTCTCAGGCGATTCAGTTTGACGTCGTCCTTGGCCCACAAGTCCGAAACTCTTTTGGTCATCTCCTTGGTCCCTGCACCTGCAGGGATGATACCGACTCCAAACTCCACCAAACCCGTGTAGGTTTCAGCTGCAGCAATCACCTTGTCTGCGTGCATGCTCATTTCACAGGCTCCTCCAAAGGTCATGCCCCTGGGGGTGATTAGCGTAGGCACCGAACTGTAACGGAGACGCATCACCGTGTCCTGGAACATTTTGGTCGCCATCGCCAGTTCATCGTACTCCTGTTCGATGGCAAGCATGAAGGCCATGGCCAGGTTGGCGCCGACAGAAAAGTTGGCTGCCTGGTTCCCAAGTATCACAGCTTCGTACTCCTGTTCCGCCAGGTCAATTCCTTTATTGACAGCTTGAAGGACTCCGCCTCCTATAGTGTTCATTTTACTCTGAAATTCAACGTTTAAGATTCCATCACCTAAATGTTGAATTGAAGCCTCATTGTTATTCCAGATCGTTTGGGCCTCTCGAATGTTTTCAAGTATGATAAACGCATCCTGACCCGGCACTTTGAGTTGTTCTTTTTTCTCCAGATCGTAATAATAGGTGGCTCCTTCGCATACTGTGTAGAAGGACGTCTGTCCGCTCTTAAGCATTTCGCTCACCCATTGGCCGGCTTCATAGCCTTCTTCTGCGATCAACGCCAGTCCTTTTTCGACCCCGATTGCGTCCCAGATCTGAAAGGGTCCATGCTCCCAGCCGAATCCTGCGCGCATCGCATCGTCAATTCGATAGAGTTCGTCAGAGATCTCCGGGATTCGATTCGATGCATAAGCAAAAAGTGCTGCAAGCGTTTTTCTATAGAATTCGCCAGCCTTGTCTTGTCCGGTTATCAGGACCGCAAACCGGTCGATGACCTTGTCAATATTCTTTGTCAGATTCAGGGTCGCGAATTTAGCCTTCTTAGACTCCTTGTACTCCAGGCTTTTAAGATCAAGGGCCAATATTTTCTTTCGACCATCGGCATCCGTAACCTTTTTGTAAAAACCCTGGCCCGATTTGCTTCCCAGCCATTTCTTTTCCATCATGGTCTGCACAAAATCCGGGATTTCGAATGTAGACTGCATTTCATCCTCAGAGGCGTTGTTGGCCACTCCATTTGCCGTATGCACCAAGGTGTCAAGACCGACGACATCGATTGTCCTGAACGTCGCAGATTTCGGTCTGCCGATCAACGGCCCGGAAAGCTTGTCGACTTCTTCCACGGTAAGGTCCAAATCTCTGACTATGTGAAACAAGCTCATGATCCCGAAAATGCCAATTCGATTACCGATAAAAGCCGGGGTGTCTTTTGCCAGGACAGAGGTTTTGCCCAGGAATTTCTCTCCGTATTCCATCAGGAAATCGACGACTTCCTGCTGACAGTTCGGTCCGGGCACCACCTCAAACAACTTCAAGTATCTCGGGGGGTTGAAAAAATGGGTGACGGCAAAGTGTTTTTGAAAATCTTCGCTACGCCCCTCATTCATCATTCTGATTGGAATACCCGAGGTGTTGGAGGTGACCAGGCTTCCTTTTTTCCTGTGCGCTTCAATTTTCTCGAATACCTGCTTTTTGATGTCGAGCCTCTCCACCACAACTTCGATCACCCAATCAACATCTTTGATTCTGTGAATATCATCCTCGAGGTTTCCCGTTGTGATCCTCTGCGCATAGGATGCGCTGTAAATAGGGGAGGGCTTTGACTTCAAAGCAGTCTGGAAACTATCGTTGACGATGCGGTTTCTCACCTGTGGACTTTTCAAGTCCAGGCCCTTGGCTTTTTCCTGCTCAGTCAGCTCTCTCGGCACGATGTCCAACAAAAGCACTTCGGCTCCAATATTGGCGAAATGGCAGGCAATGCCTGAGCCCATGATGCCTGAGCCAATCACAGCTACTTTCTTAATGCGTCTTTTTTTCATCTAATTGTTCGTTATTATTAGTATTCACCGGTAGTTGATCTTCGAATATGGCTTTTTCCTGGATGAGCTGATTGATCATCTCAGTCACTTCGAAAAAGTGGTCGATTTTGACCTCATCAATGTGATCCCTTATCGCCTGGTTGAACTTGTAAACTGAAGCTTTTGATATCTCTCTTTTCTCCTTACCCAGATCTGTGAGTTTGATAAAAACCCCGCGTCCGTCTTGAGGATTTCGCTCTCGGCAAATGAGACCTTTTTCTTCCATGCTTTTCAAGGTCCTGGAAAGGCTTGTGGCTTCCATCCCCATGGATGGTCCCAGAGATGTGGATGGAGTGCCCAGTTCCTGGTCTATATAGAGAAGGGCCATTGCCATAGCCATGGTACTTTGATGTTTGGCGGCCTGTTCATTGTAGGTTTTTGCTACGGCCTGCCACGTTGCGCGCAAGGCATGATCAATGGATTTCTCTTTTTGCATGTCCAAATATAAAAAATAATACTATGCACGCATAATAAAATTAAAAAAAGTTGACATTCAAATAATATTTGTAATTTTAGAACACAACCAATCATCAACCTAATAATCCAGCCTATATGGAAGTAAGAGAATTAATCGGTAAAATAACCTTGCAGGAGAATGTGAGTCCGATTGAAAGGAACAAAATCAATGGCACATTTGTGATCCATATTCCAAATCCGTTAGCCACGTATTACAGCAGATTTACAGAGGTTAACCGTCCGAATTCCATTGTTTTTATCACGAAAGATGCAGTCTCATTCGAAAAGATTCTAAGAGCGACAACTATGATCAATGCAGAGTTCGAATACGGAATCAGCGGGGCCAAGTGCGAAGTGATGCTGGGTAAAAACAAGTACAGCGGAATTCGTGTCTTCGGCATAGATCGCTATTCGAATATCGACAAGATCCAGAAGGCTTATAAAGATACCGGTTTCGACTTTCATAAGAATGTTAGGATGAGTAAGGGCACCGATGCCCTGATCCGAGTGAACAAATTCTTCAACATAATCGATGTTGAGGAGGCAATATATCGATCACCGAACAATCCTGACCGTTTTTATTTTGATGTGCCGCGAGACATGGAATGGCCGGAGTTCAGGGAGCTCACCTTCGATATCAAAAACAATATTTCGGTCATTAACTACGACATTGCCAAAGGGATTTTCTATGAGCAAGAGGGCATAACCGACATGCTTCGGGTCATCAAGCCGAATATCAGTGTCGACATGGTCAAGACCATTCGCGAGAAGTACCTTGACAGGCTCTCTTGATTTTTATATTAAGAATCGCTTGATATATTCCTATATTTGAATTTCTAAAATTCAAAATGGAAAAGATACTTATCGCTGATAAAGTCGTAAAGAACTACGGTAATTTCAAGGCTCTTAACGAAGTTTCCATCTCTGTTCCCAAGGGGAGCATTTTTGGCTTGTTAGGGCCCAATGGAGCCGGGAAGACTACCTTTATCCGCATTATCAATCAGATCACCATGCCGGATGAGGGAGAGGTGCTTTTTGATGGCAGGAAGCTCCTCCCTGAAGATGTCCACCATATTGGATACCTCCCCGAGGAAAGAGGGCTTTACAAAAGAATGAAGGTAGGGGAGCAGGCTCTGTATCTGGCCCAGCTCAAAGGGATGTCGAAGAACGATGCCAGAACAAAACTCCAAGAGTGGTTCGAGAAGTTCGACATCGGGCCCTGGTGGAACAAAAAGGTGGAAGAGCTCTCCAAGGGCATGGCCCAGAAGGTTCAATTCATCATTACGGTGCTTCATGAGCCAAAACTGTTGATCTTCGATGAGCCCTTCAGTGGTTTTGATCCGATCAACGCGAATCTGATCAAAGATGAGATTCTCAATCTGAAAAAAAAAGGTTCTTCAATCATCTTCTCGACTCACCGCATGGAGTCTGTCGAGGAGCTGTGTGAATACATTGCCCTGATACACGAGTCGAACAAGGTTTTGGACGGCCGGCTTCTGGATATCAAGAAGCAGTTCAAGACAAACACTTTTGAAGTCGGGCTTGTCACTGATCACAAGGAGGTTCTCATGAGTGATTTGAAAGACCGGTTCGAAGTGACTGAAGCTGATTTCAAATCCCTTGAAGATGACTTGAAATTGAATATCAAACTGGCAGACGGGGAGACCTCCACCGACTTGATTCGCTATCTGAATAGCAAAGCCACTATCAATCATTACATGGAGCTGATCCCAAGTGCAAATGACATTTTTATTCAAGCGGTAAACAGCAATTCCAAGATTCCGCAGCCAAACGCATTATGAAAAAACTACTTTTGATCATAGAACGGGAATTTCTGTCGAAGGTGAGAAATCGCACCTTTATCATAATGACCTTTCTGAGCCCTGTGCTTATGGTGGGGATGATCGCCCTGGTTGCATTTTTGACCAAGAGCAGCATTGAGAAAAATACCTCCGTAGCCTATGTCGATGCTTCCGGGTTGTTTTCTCCTGATGACTTTGACAGCAAAACGATTGATTTTGAGAACATGACGGAGATTGGCTTTGACAAAGCGAAAATCATCGTTCAGGAATCATCGCACGAGGGCCTTCTTTTCATACCAGAAGGTGATTCCATAGATGTCATTGCAGAGGGTATTCAATTCTTTTCAGAGGAATCTCCAAGCATGATCACAGTTGGTGAAGTGGAGAATATTTTGCGTGCGAAGCTCGAAAGTGAGAAGATGATGCAGTCGGGCATTGACCTGGACAAGCTGGACGCTTCGAGGGTCAAGCTTGACATAAAGCTATCCAATTTCATAGGGATCAAGTCTTCGAAGTTGATCAACGGCATTCGAATTGCGATCGGAATGGGATCGGGGTATCTGATCATGATGTTTATACTGATTTACGGTGCCATGGTCATGCGGAGCGTGATCGAAGAAAAGACAAGCCGTATTATCGAGGTGATCATTTCCTCGGTCAAGCCTTTTCAACTCATGTTGGGGAAGATCTTTGGAACAGCTGCAGCCGGATTGACCCAGTTTTTGATCTGGGGCCTTTTGATCGCCCTGATCTTTGTGGGAAGCTCGTATTTCTTCGGTGTCGACCTAAGCGAGGCATCCAATGCGAATCCCAATATGGCCGTTCAACAGATGGACGCCCAGATGGAGGCGATTTCAAAGGATGAGAAACAGACTTTGTTCACAGAGCTTCTGAACCTTCCTCTTTTGAGCATGTTCGTGTATTTCATTCTTTACTTTTTGCTGGGATACTTGCTGTACAGTTCCCTGTATGCCGCCATCGGAGCAGCGGTAGACAATGAAACGGATACGCAGCAGTTCATGCTTCCGGTTCTTCTTCCGTTAATGCTTGGGGTTTACATTGGTTTCGCAACGGTAATCAATGATCCTCACGGCACCGTCGCGACGGTTTTCTCGATGATTCCTTTTACCTCACCGATCGTAATGCTTATGCGCATTCCGTTTGGTGTGCCCTGGTACCAGATTATGATTTCACTTTTACTCCTGCTTCTAACTTTTTTCCTTGTAGTGTGGATTGCGGCTAAAATCTACAGGGTGGGAATACTGATGTACGGGAAAAAGACCAATTACAAGGAATTGATGAAATGGATCCGATACTGATCTGAAAAAAAATGTCATGCCAAGAATATTAATTATAGAAGACGAGGACGCGATTCGAAGGGTATTGTCGAAGATTATCCTGAATGAGGACGGCACTATGGTTGTCGACGAGGCCAAAGATGGCGCGGAAGGCTTCGAGATGATACAGAAAGCAGAATATGATCTCGTATTGTGCGACATCAAGATGCCCAAAATGGATGGGGTGGAGGTGCTTCAAAAGGTTCAGGAGACGAAACCTGAGACTCCTTTTATCATGATTTCCGGGCACGGAGAACTAGAAACGGCTGTTGAGACCATGCGCCTGGGAGCTTATGATTACATTTCAAAACCCCCGGACCTGAACAGGCTTCTCAATGCTATTCGGAACGCGCTTGACAAAAAGAGTTTAATCGTTGAGAACAAGAGGCTGAAAAAGAAGGTCGACAAGAATTACGAGATGATTGGCCAGGGAGAGGCAATTTTGAAGATCAAAGAAATCATTGACAAAGTCGCTCCAACTGATGCCCGAGTGCTGATCACAGGAGACAATGGAACCGGAAAGGAGCTTGTTGCCCATTGGATTCACCAGAAGAGCGAGAGATCCAACAAACCCATGGTGGAAGTGAATTGCGCGGCGATCCCCTCTGAACTTATTGAGAGTGAGCTGTTCGGTCACATGAAAGGTTCTTTTACCGGTGCCAGCAAGGACAGAGCCGGAAAGTTCGAAGCAGCTAACGGAGGGACCATTTTTCTGGATGAAATTGGCGACATGAGCCTTTCTGCCCAGGCCAAGGTGCTTCGTGCCCTGCAGGAGAACAAGATCAATCGAGTCGGCAGCGATAAGGACATCAAAGTG
>JAUIKV010000075.1 GCA_030430615.1 Bacteroidia bacterium | reverse complement strand
AGTTTTGTCAAAGTCATTCAAGCCCCGGGTAACGAGGCCTATGGCAATCAGAACACAGATGGTTCAAGAAGCATTCGCACCATTTTCGAGCCTATGCGCAAAATGGGTGCCATGGCCAGAGAGATGCTGATCGCTGCAGCGGCCAATCAATGGAAGGTTTCTAAAGAGACATGCAAGGCTGAAAAGCATTATGTGGTCAATACGGTAAGTGGCGAGCGGCTGTTTTTTGGGGACCTCGTTGAGGAGGCGGCTCAAGAAATCATACCTGAGAATCCAACCTTGAAAACAAGAGAAAAATTCAACTACATAGGCAAGGAGCTGCCGAGCATCGACATTGAAGACTTTACAAGTGGCAAAGCGATCTACGGCATGGATGTTAAGATACCAGGGATGAAATACGCCGCTGTATCCAGGTGCCCCGTAACCTTTGGTTCGGTTCGCTCCTTTGAACCCAAAGAAACCTTGAAATTCCGCGGCGTTTCCTCGGTCATTGAGATGCCTCGCATGGAAAAACCCTTTGGTCACCTGGGAGGTGTAGCGGTTATTGCCGACAACAGCTGGTCAGCGCTCAAAGGAAAGGAAATGCTCAAAATTGATTGGGATTTTGGAGATAATCTCAATTATGATTCAACGGAATACGCGCAAATCCTCAAAGAGAATGTCTCAAAGAATGGTAAACTGATCCAGGAGAAAGGAGATGTCGATCGAGCTTTTAAAAATTCTGCTAAGGTCAAAGAAGCCCTGTATGAACTTCCTCACCTGGTTCATGCTCCTATGGAAGTCCCAAATGCCACGGCGAGCTTTGATAACGGAGCTTGTGAAATATGGGCGCCTGTTCAGGCACCCCAGGTAACGCGAAAGGAAGTCAGTGACCTACTGGGCATCGATCTCGAAAAGGTGACAATACATGTGACACTTCTCGGAGGAGGTTTCGGAAGAAAATCCAAGCCTGATTTCGTTTTGGAGGCTGCCTGGCTCTCCAGGGAGATTGGTTCACCTGTGCAGGTGATCTGGTCTCGTGAAGATGACATTCGTCACAGCTACTACCATGCTGTCAGTGCACAATATATGAAAGCCGGACTAACTGCCGATGGAAAAGTAAATTCGTGGTTGCATAGAACAGCCTATCCATCGATTACTTCAACATTCATGCCTGGCGTCGTCCACGGAGCTGGATTTGAATTTCAACAGGGCATGACCAACCTTCCTTACGAGATCGAAAACCAAAGATTTGAAAATGGCGAGGCACCGGCTCATGTCCGAATAGGCTGGCTGAGATCCGTTTACAACATCATCCACGGATTTTCGGTCAATGTCTTTGCAGACGAGCTGGCAGCCGAAGTGGGCCGTGATCCCTATGAGTTCAGAATGGAATTGTTGGGAAGCGACAGGGTTTATCCGTCGGATAACGATTACAAATTGGATACGGCCAAATTGAAAAATGTACTTTCGAGAGTCGCGAAAAATTCTTCATGGCAATCCGAGCTTCCAGAAGGACATGGGCGTGGTCTTGCCATTCACTACAGTTTCTACTCTTATGTCGCTTCTGTGGTAGAGGTTTCCGTTGTAGAAGGCAAACTAAACGTCCATAAAGTGTTCACAGTTGCTGATTGCGGTACGGTCGTGAACCACAACACCGTACGCGCCCAGTTGGAAGGAGCCGTGGTTTTCGGAATGTCTCTGGCCTTCTATGGAAATATCACGGCCAAAGAGGGCAGGATAGTCCAGGGCAATTACCACGATTACGAAATGCTTAGGATCCACCAGACTCCTGAGATCCAGGTTGAGGTAGTTCAAAGTGAAGATCTTCCGACGGGAATCGGCGAACCCGGGGTTCCGGTTGTCGCACCGGCTCTAATCAACGCGATTTTTGATGCCACAGGAAAGAGATTCAGAAGCTTGCCTTTGAAGGCTCACGGTTTGGTTTAGAAGAGTTGTGGATTGGTACAATAGAAAAAGCCATAGTGAGTAGTTAGTGGTGGAACATTTGAGAAAATGTCGTCAGTTTGATTAAAGCCCCCCTCAAGGCTATCCATACTCACTATGGCTTTCTGCATTCTTAAACGCAGGACTTTCCCGGTTATTGTGCGAACTCAAAAAAAAGTTATCTTCGTGATGATATCCAAACTAAGATAAAACCTGCGATTATGAAACGACTGACTCTTTTAGCATGTCTTTTGATCCTAAGCTCCAGCTGCGTAAAACCTTCTTACAAGAAGAATGAGATTGTTAAATCGGATAATGAGGAGTCAAAATCCGAGGCGTTTGCTTTTGATGCAATCGACAATCAGAAGTTGACGGCGGATCAGCAAATCGCCTGCGCACTAATGGCCGCCCCGGAAGAGATGAAGGAGGGCGCCAAAGTATATGGATACGGAGACGACGGTGAGTTTATGACTCTGAGGGAAGGGACCAATGACTTTGTTTGCATAGCCGACAACCCAACTAAACCCGGGTTCCAGGTTGTGGGATATCATATGAGCCTGGAACCGATGATGGCACGAGGCAGGGAATTGGAAGCAGAGGGTAAGTCAAGGGCGGAAAAAGAAGCAATCCGCGCAGAGGAAGCCAAATCGGGGAAGTTAAAATTGCCTGAGGCACCCGCCGCCTTGCACATCTATCAAGGAAATGAAGCCTATTTCGACGAGGAGAGCAAAACGGTTGAAAACGCAAAATACAGGTACGTCGTATACATTCCTTATGCCACCCAGGAGACTACAGGCCTTTCACTGGCACCCAACGAATCAAGCCATCCCTGGCTGATGTTTCCTGGTCAGTACAATGCTCACATCATGATCACTCCTGAATACCTGGATTGATTGGTTTTTCCAATTAAACTGCCTGTATTGCCTGGTTTATTCGGACTGAAGTTTTTTTGACACAGCCTGGACCTCGTCCAGCACGCGAAGCAGGTTGGCTCCCCACAATTTGGCTATTTCTTCCTCAGAGTAACCACGACGCACGAGTTCCATAGTCACGTTGAATGTCTCTGAAGCATCTTTCCAACCCATGACACCACCGCCTCCGTCAAAATCAGAGCTTATACCGACATGGTCAATGCCGATCAGTTCGACCATGTAATCAATATGGTTGACAAAGTCTTTGACGTCAACAGGGGGATAGGCTTTGTTGATTTCTGATTTTCTGCCCTGAGAAGCTTTCATGATTTTGTCGTAGTTCTCATAGGCCTGTGAACGTTTCTCTCCATCGAGTTCGCCGATATTTCCCAACGGAACATATTCAACCCCCATCTCTTTCGCAATTTCCTTATACAAAGATTCACTGGCTTTGTCATTGGCGCTGTATTTTTTGTCATCAACATACTGTCGAAAAGCCACCGTTTGAACAACTCCGCCGTTTTTCTGTATCATTTTCAACAATTCGTCATCGAGGTTTCGAGATACGTCACTGAGGGCCCTTGCTGAAGAATGCGAAGCGATGACAGGGGCTTTCGACAATTCGATCATCTGCCTGTTTGCCTCTTTCGACGGATGGGAGAGATCAATCATGATCCCAACCCGGTTCATTTCAGCAACCGCCTTTTTTCCTAATTCGCTCAACCCTCCGTAGAGCCAGTCGTTGTCGGCTTCCCCCGTATTGGAATCGCAGAACTGACTGTGGCCATTGTGAGAAAGTGACATGTACCGGGCACCCAAATCATGAAATTTTTGAATATTGGAAAGATCGGTTCCCAAGGGATAGGCATTCTCCACTCCAATCATCGCTACTTTCCTGCCCGAAGCATGTATTCGTCTGGCTTCTTCCGAAGTAAGGGCCAGCTGAATGCGATCGGGGGCCAATTCTTCTGTCAGCCTGTGTATTGCCTCGAATTTAGAGATGGCATTCTCCATGGCTGCCGCATATCCCTTTTCGCTCAACTCGTCTTGTCCGGTGTAAACGATCAACCAGCTAACATCGAGCCCCCCCTTTTCCATTTTAGGAAGATTCACCTGGGTGTCCAGGTTCTGGCTGTAATTCCTGACTCCTACAAAGTTTTCAACGTCAATGTCAACATGTGTGTCAACCGTCATAACAGACTCGTGAATTTCGATTGCCCTTTTTTTAAGAGAGATTTCAGCAATGGAAGTTTGAGAAAACACAATTGGAGCAGACAAAATAAGAAATAACACAAAGACGGATCTAATGCGTCTTGGTAAGTATTGGGTGTTGATCTTCATAGGGTAAGTGATTTGACTCAGAATTATTTTTTAAACGCTAAATATAGGAATCCAACCCAGAATAACCGCTTAAAAATCGTATTTGAATTGAGTTCTTTTCCTATTCGAACCCCACTGAAACAAAACAAGGGACAATGAAAATTGCTGATAAGTCATTTTAGAGATAATATATTTTGTATTTCTCAATCTTTTTGAGGAGATTTTAAAGATTGTTAAATTCTTGATGCAAAACCTGGGAAAAAAATCCAATCTTGTCTTTTTGCATCGAATGGATTCGGCTTTGAACATTGTAAAAATCGAACCTTCTTTATTCGAATTTCAGAACTGATGAAATACATTTGCATTTGCTGAATAAAATTTGATACATCTTAAATCTATGGGCAATACACTTTTTGACAAAGTTTGGGATTCACATGTGGTTCGAAAAATCGAAGACGGACCCGACGTTTTTTTCATTGACAGGCACTTCATTCATGAAGTTACAAGCCCGGTGGCCTTTTTGGGCCTCGAGAACCGGGGAATAGGGGTGAAGCATCCGGAAAGGACATTTGCGACCGCTGATCACAACACCCCAACGATCAACCAACATCTGCCGGTCAAGGATCCGCTTTCAGCGAATCAGCTTGAAACTCTGGAGAGAAATGCCAACAAATACGGAATCCGACATTGGGGGTTGGGAGACAAAAACAACGGCATCGTCCATGTGGTTGGACCCGAGCACGGAATCACCTTGCCGGGCGCAACAATCGTCTGCGGGGACTCCCATACTTCCACTCACGGTGCATTTGGAGCGATCGCCTTCGGAATTGGCACCTCGGAAGTTGAAATGGTCTTGTCTTCGCAGTGCATCATGCAGCCAAAGCCAAAAAAGATGCGCATTCGCATCGACGGCAAGCTGGGCTTTGGGGTCACACCGAAAGACGTGGCGCTTTTCATCATTTCAAAGTTGACCACTGCAGGAGCCACGGGTTACTTCGTCGAGTATGCAGGTGAGGTTTTTGAGGATATGTCCATGGAGGGACGAATGACCGTTTGCAACCTGAGCATTGAGATGGGAGCCAGGGGAGGAATGATAGCTCCGGATCAAACGACCTATGATTACATCAAAGGGAGAACCTTTGCACCGAAAGGTGCGGAATGGGACAAAGCCCTGGCCTATTGGAAGACTTTGAAAACTGATGCAGACGCCGAGTTTGACAAAGAATACACATTTTCAGCTGATGAGATTGAGCCCATGATTACCTTTGGAACCAATCCGGGAATGGGCATTGGCATCAACAAAAACATCCCTGAATCCGAAGCCTCGGGGGGAGGGAAAGCCAGCTTTGAGAAGTCACTCAATTATATGGGCTTTTCTGAAGGAGAAGCGATGAAAGACAAAAAGATTGACTATGTCTTCCTGGGAAGCTGCACCAATGGAAGAATTGAGGATTTCAGGGCCTTCGCCTCGGTGGTCAAAGGACGCAAGAAAGCCGAGAACGTGACAGCGTGGCTTGTACCCGGATCACACATAGTTGAAGAACAGATACGGAAGGAAGGAATCCTGGACATCCTGCAAGATGCCGGCTTTGAGCTTCGCCAACCAGGATGCTCAGCCTGTCTCGCCATGAACGACGACAAGGTTCCTGCGGGAAAATATGCTGTCAGCACCTCGAACAGGAACTTCGAAGGGCGGCAAGGCCCGGGTTCAAGGACGTTGCTGGCCAGCCCGCTCATGGCAGCTGCGGCAGCTGTCACCGGCAAGGTGACGGATCCAAGAGAATTAATTCAAAACAACTAATAAACAGCTATGGCTTACGATAAATTCACAGTACTGAAAAGCAGCGCCTACCCGCTTCCCATTGAGAATGTGGACACTGATCAAATCATCCCGGCTCGTTTCTTGAAAGCAACGGAGCGCAAAGGCTTCGGGGATAATCTGTTCAGAGATTGGCGGTACAAAGATGACGGTAGCCCAAAGGAGGATTTCGTGCTCAACCAGGGCCAGTACAGCGGGAGAATTTTGGTAGGGGGAAGAAATTTCGGATCCGGATCTTCACGAGAGCACGCGGCCTGGGCGGTATACGATTTCGGCTTTCGATGCGTGATCTCAAGTTTCTTCGCGGATATATTCAAAAATAACTGTCTCAATGTCGGAGTGCTTCCGGTACAGGTGTCAGAACAATTTCTCGAGCAGATCTTTGAGGCGATCAAAGCAGATCCGAAAGCTGAGTTCATCGTGGATTTGCAATCCCAAACCGTTACCCTGCCTAATGGGGCTGCGGAGTCGTTTCAAATCAACGGATACAAAAAACAAAACATGCTCAACGGTTTCGACGACATCGATTACCTGCAGAACATGATGCCTGAAATAGAGCAATTTGCATCAAAAAGACCTTTTTAGATCACAATGACGCAGAGGAGAAAAATAGAAATAATGGACACCACCCTTAGGGATGGAGAGCAAACCAGCGGGGTGTCGTTTACTGCGTCTGAAAAACTGACCATTGCCAAGCTCTTGTTGGAGGAGCTGCACGTAGATCGCATTGAAATTGCCTCAACAAGGGTGTCGGAAGGGGAATTTAAGGCTGTCAAGGACATAACAGATTGGGCCAAAGAGTCGGGATTCATAGATTGCATTGAAGTTCTATCCTTCATTGACAAGGGTCTCTCGATAGAATGGATGCTCCAAACAGGTGCCAAAGTTCAGAATCTGTTGGCCAAGGGATCGCTGAATCATTTGACCCACCAATTGCGACAGACTCCGGAGCAACATTTCGCAGCTATTGAAAAAGTCATTCAGAAAGCCACGGAGGTAGATATTTCGACCAATGTCTACCTGGAAGATTGGTCCAACGGGATGCGAAATTCAAAACAATACGTAATGGATTTCATTGACTTCCTTGCGACCCAACCCATCAAAAGATTGCTTTTGCCGGATACCCTCGGCGTTCTTACGCCGAATGAAACGAGGGAGTTCATTTTAGAGGTCAAAAGCCGACATCCTGAAATGCACGTGGATTTTCACGCACATAATGACTACGACCTGGGTGTGGCCAATGTACTTGAAGCTGTCAAGGCCGGGGCTGACGGACTTCACCTGACCATGAACGGAATGGGAGAGCGAGCAGGAAATGCACCCCTTGCCAGTGTCATTGCGGTGCTCAATGATTTTGTACCCGAGATCAAGACCGGTGTACGTGAAAAATCCCTGTACTCCGTCAGCAAGCTGATTGAGTCATTCTCTGGGTTCAGGATCCCGGAGAACAAGCCCGTATTGGGTGATAATGTTTTTACTCAAACTGCTGGCATTCATGCGGATGGGGACAATAAAAACAATCTTTACTTTAATGATCTATTGCCTGAGCGATTTGGCCGTAAAAGGCAATATGCACTGGGTAAGACTTCCGGCAAGGCCAACATCAAAAAAAATCTTCAGGAACTCGGATTGCATCTGAGCGACGAAGACGTGACAAAAGTGACCCAGCGCATTATTGAACTGGGCGACAAAAAAGAAGTCGTCACTCGCGAGGACCTGCCCTACATCATTTCTGACGTTTTGGGCAGCACCTCAGATGAAGACGACATCGTGGTAGAATCTTATGTCCTCACACATGCCAAAGGATTGCGTCCCACGACAACAGTATCTGTGCGAATAGACGGAAAGACGATTCAGGAAAACGCTCAGGGAGACGGACAGTTTGACGCATTTATGAATACCCTGAAAAAAATATACGAGGAGCGGGGCATGGTGCTTCCGAAATTGACCGACTACGCTGTTCGCATTCCTCCAGGTTCGGATTCGGACGCCCTTTGCGAGACCGTAATCACTTGGGAATCAAATGGAAACTCTTTCAAAACAAGAGGTTTGGATTCTGACCAGACCGTATCGGCCATTATAGCCACGCAAAAAATGTTAAACATCATATAGAAATCATTTTAATGAAACTGAAAATTGCTCTATTGGCCGGTGACGGCATAGGACCTGAGGTAATTGACCAGGCGGTGAAGGTATCCAACGCCGTCGCAGAAAAGTTCAATCACGACATCACCTGGATGCCTGCGCTGACAGGCGCTGCGGCTATTGATGCTGTTGGTGATCCTTATCCACCGGAAACCCATGAGATTTGCGCTGCATCCAACGCCGTCCTCTTTGGAGCAATTGGCGATCCCAAATACGACAATGACCCCTCAGCCAAGGTGAGACCCGAGCAGGGACTCCTCAGAATGAGAAAGGCTCTGGGACTATTTGCGAATGTTCGTCCTACATTCACATTTCCATCACTTATTGACAAATCACCCTTGAAAAAGGAGCGTATTGAAGGGACCGACCTGGTATTCCTCAGAGAGCTCACCGGAGGAATCTACTTCGGAAAGAAAGGAAGAGAAGATCAGGGAAATACGGCATACGACCATTGCGTCTACTCCAAGGATGAAGTTCGCAGATTGGCCAAAAAAGGGTTTGAAATGGCCATGAGCCGTTCCAAAAGGCTCTGCTGTGTCGACAAGGCCAATGTTTTGGAGACCTCAAGACTGTGGAGAGAAACCGTGCAGGAGATGGAGAAAGAGTACCCTGAGGTAGCTGTTTCCTATGAGTTTGTAGACGCCGTGGCCATGCGATTGGTTCAATGGCCCAGTGATTACGACGTCCTTATCACCGAAAATCTGTTCGGCGATATTTTGACAGATGAGGCATCCGTCATTTCCGGTTCGATGGGACTGATGCCTTCCGCTTCTGTCGGATCAAAAGTATCTCTATTTGAACCGATTCACGGTTCATATCCTCAGGCGGCGGGTAAAAACATTGCCAATCCGCTAGCGACAGTCTTATCCGCTGCAATGATGTTCGAGACAGGCTTTGGCCTAAAAGAAGAAGGACAGGCGATTCGAGATGTGGTGAATAAATCGCTAGCTGAGGGTGTGGTAACGGAAGATCTTTCGGATGGTGGAAAAACTTACAGCACTTCTGAGGTTGGAGACTGGCTCGCCCGGAACATTTGACCTGTTTTTGGTAAAAAAAATTGAAATATTTCATTGAAAACCATCCTCTACCGGATGGTTTTTTTCTTTTAATCTCCACTAAGGCTTTAGTATCCAGAACGATAGATTTAACTGTTGAAATCAGGTGAAAAAATACTGCCAAAGTGCATCCGAAAACTTTGATAATTGAGTAATTTTGCAAAGTTTGCTTTTGACTATGGTACTAAACAAGATTGACAACGAAGAAAAGATAATTGGTAAGAAATTATATGATTACCAACACGGTGCCATTGACAAGATTTTTCAGCGTATCCAGGAGAACCCTGCCGAGTATAACCTGCTCTATCAGCTTCCTACAGGTGGTGGGAAAACCGTCATCTTTTCGGAAATAGCCAGGCAATACATCGACAGCAACCACCATAAAGTACTGATCCTGACGCACAGAATAGAATTGAGCAAACAAACTTCAAACATGCTCACTGAATTCGGGGTCAAAAACAAGGTCATTGACAGCAGTGTTAAGGAAGTGACCAATGAAGGCAAGTACTCTTGTTTTGTGGCCATGGTCGAGACACTCAACAACAGAATCAAAGAGAACAAGGCCGATCTGGACGATATCGGACTGGTCATTGTGGATGA
>JAUIKV010000074.1 GCA_030430615.1 Bacteroidia bacterium | reverse complement strand
CTGGTGATCATCTATCTCCGCCTCGATCGCAAAAGTCGGGAAAGGAAAATTCTCCAAAAACTGTCGTAGAAAAAGGTTTTACTGTTCCAGGCTCCGTGCTTCAAAATCGATCAGTTCAGAGCTGCTGAAGGTGCAATGCACTTCCATGGGATTACAGCAATTCTCGCAGTCTTCTATGTAAACCTGTTGGGGCACAGACGAATCGAGAAGCATGGAAATCTCCATCCAGCAATACGGGCATTGAAAGAAATGTTCAATCATTGTGGTTCATTTACACCCCGGCTCGGAAGCAAAGATTTTTACTAATTTAGAACATGCAAATGAATTACGCGATTATTGACGTTGAGACCACCGGAATGGGCGTTCAAGGGAACAAGATTACCGAGATCGCCATCCTGGTCCATGACGGAAACCAGGTGATTGATCGGTACCAGACTCTCGTGAATCCGCAAAGCAGCATTCCTTATTCGATCAGCCGATTGACAGGAATTTATGACCACATGGTCGAAAATGCGCCCAAATTCTACGAAATCGCCAAAAAAGTGGTTGAAATGACTGAAGATTGCGTCTTTGTGGCGCATAATGTCAATTTTGACTACAATGTGATCCGCAAAGAATTCCAGGATCTTGGGTTTTCATTTTCCCGCAAGAAGTTGTGCACCATTCGTCTGTCCCGCAAGCTCATCCCGGGACTCCCCTCCTACAGCCTGGGGAAGATGTGCAGTCAGTTGGGAATCGAGATCCACGACAGGCACAGGGCCATGGGTGATGCGGAGGCAACAGTGATCTTGTTCGAGAAACTGATGCGCTTAGACAGCGATGACTCGGTTTTTGATTCCTTCTTAAAACCGCGATCCCGTGAAGCGACCTTGCCTCCCAAGCTTCCCAAGAAGGTTTTCGACAATTTGCCTGAGAGCACAGGCGTCTACTATTTTCGAAATGAAGAAGACGACATTATCTATGTGGGCAAAGCCCTGAACATCAAAAAACGCGTGCTTAGCCACTTCTATGACCGAAAGAACCGGGAGGTCACAATGTGCCAGCAGACTTCAAACATTACCTACGAAATCACGGGAAGCGAACTTGTCGCCTTGCTTTTGGAGTCTTCAGAGATCAAGAAGCACTACCCTACTTTCAACCGGGCACAGCGCCGCTCCAACGAGGGCTATGGCGTTTTCAGCTATACCGATCGTTCGGGCATCATGCACCTCGCCTGGGACAAACTCCGTCAGATTGCAAACCCATTGGCCAAATTCTACAATACCACCGAGTGCCGACTCTACGTCGAGCGCATTTGCGAACAGTTCGAGCTCTGTCCCAAATACTGCCACCTGCAGACCAACGTCAGCGCCTGTTTTCACTACCAAATCAAAATATGCAAAGGCATTTGTCGTGAGCAGGAAAAGCCCGCGAGTTACAATCAGAGGGTAAAACTGGCCATTGAGGAGATCCGGGGAGAATCCGACAGCTGCATCATACAGGAGCCAGGGCGCCATGAAAAAGAAAAGTCTTTCGTTCTCATCGAGAACGGAGTTTACCTGGGCTTCGGCTATACAGAGGTGTCGGTCGATGTCACCAATCTGAATTTTTACAGAAAGAAATTGATCCTGCAGCAGGATAACCGCGACGTGCAAAGGATTCTGCGCGGCTTTATGACCAAAAACAAGGACAAGATCACCTATGTGCTATCAGACCAAAATCACCAAACAGAAACAGGAACTGGAACGCTCTTTTCAAGCTAAAATCACCGGAATGGATGATTATGTGCCTTCACCGGTTTTCAAGGCCTTTGATTTTCCCAAGACTCCCGTGATCACAAAGGATGACCCGGAACTTATTCAACTCTACCAATGGGGGCTTGTTCCCAGTTGGGCAGGTTCAGACTGGAATCGAAACTATACATTAAACGCTCGAATCGAGACCCTGGACCAGAAAAAGTCGTTCAAGAATGCATTAGAAAACCGGTGCCTTGTGATTGTAAACGGATTCTACGAATGGCAGCATATAGACAAGAACAAGATCAAATATGAGATCGGTTTCAGTGACGAGCTGTTTGCACTGGGCGGTCTTTATGATCACTCGGAGCTGGGAAGCACCTACACCATAGTAACGACAGAGGCCAAAGGGGTTATGCGGGAAATCCACAACACCAAACTCAGAATGCCTTTTGCCTTGAAAGGCAAAGAGAGCATGGAGGCCTGGCTGTCTGGAAACTTTCCGGAACCTGATTACGATTTCACCACTTTGCCGGAACTCTATCAGCAAACCCGGCTTTTCTA
Source organism: Bacteroidia bacterium (assembly GCA_030430615.1). GTDB lineage: Bacteria > Bacteroidota > Bacteroidia > Flavobacteriales > Flavobacteriaceae > Lutimonas. The sequence continues at coordinate 7,541 of JAUIKV010000074.1, read as the reverse complement.
AACAAAAAACCCGGCCACAAAGGACCGGGAGTTCCCCTCACTGTAGTTTTTTTGGTTGACTACCTTAGGTCGATAATTGATAATCAGCTTTGGATCACAATTCTTCGATCACAAGGTTTCTCCATTTGACCTTTATGCCCCCACCATCGTGGATCTGAAGGGCAATTGAACCCTCCCCCTGGCCTATTTTTTCATCTTTTAGGGTAACCATTTCCACCCCGTTGAGCCAGGTCGTTACATTGTCACCTTCAACGCGGATTTTCATTTTGTTCCATTTACCTGCCTTCAGGTGCTTGTCTTTTTCCATTTCGGGCTTGATCAGCCAGCCTCGTCCATAAGATTCGTAGATTCCGCCGGTCGCATCCCCTTCAAGGGAAGTTCTCTTCTGAGCAACCTCTACCTGCCAGCCGGTTATTTTGGTACCTTCGATTGTCGAGCGAATGAATACGCCACTATTGCCATTGGCCTCCTGCTTGAATTCAAGGTTCAATTCAAAATCCTTGTAATGCTTTTCGGTCGCGAGATAACCATAGGCCTTGTCCGGTCCGCTTTCACAGATGAGAAGCCCGTCTTCGACATACCACTTTTCGGTACCATAGATTTTCCATCCGCTTAGGTCTTTGCCATTAAACAGACTCGTTTGCGCCGTAAGCATTGAAGATGCCATAATGATTGCCGCCAGTATAAAGAGTTTTTTTGATTTCATAAGTTTTGTTCTGTTTTTCATTTTCTGATTTTTTACTAATGATTATAATTTTAAAGCAGTCGGCCCAAATACATCATTCGGCCCCCAATTCCCTTACATATACATTTCTGAACTCCACGTTCTCTCCATGAGCCTGGAGTTCGATGGCTTCTTTTGGGAAGAGCTCCTGGCTCCTGTCCCAGTAATTCTCCATTCTGACCTGATCCACGACCAGAATCCCATTCAGATGCACCGTAACGACATCTCCGACAATTCTTATCCGGAAAGTGTTCCACTGATTCACAGGATTGTCGGCAACAGCCATGGGCTTGTTTTCGTATTTTTCATTGTTGTAAAGGCCGCCCGAACCCACCTGGGCTCCTACTTCGGTCAGTGCCGTATCCCAAATTTGTACCTGTGGGGTGCCGCGCAGATAAACTCCGCTGTCTCCTCCCTCTCCTATTTTCCAATCCACGAGCATTTCAAAATCCCCGTAATTCTGAACCGTACAGATGTTCTTGAATCCTTCTCCGACGAATTTCAAATTCCCATTCTCAACAATCCAATCCTGACGCATTTCCTGATCTGCGCTTTGCTGCTTGCGCTCAAGTTGCGCTTTGGTCATTTTAGACCTCTTTACAGGGTCTTCAACGAGTCCTTGCCATCCGGATAAATCCTTTCCATTGAACAGAGGCAAATAACCTTTTTCTGAAGACATGTTCTCCAAAAACTCCCTGACGTCTATTTTCAGGTATTGACTGTCCTGGCCTGTGAGATTATCTATGCTCCTCGAAACTATGTCACGTACGACATCACCGCTCAAACCTTCAAATGTAGGCGTGGGAAGCGCAATTCGGATAGCTGTGTTTGAGGCGGTATTCACCAACCCATCCTCTTCGATGAAATCAGAAACAAAAACCAGGGCCAGGAATGTATGCAAGGTTCCGGCTGAGCGGATGATCAACTTTTTTTCATCGGTGCCTTTATGATAAGGCAGTATGCGTTTGATCAGCAAAAGCTTCTGGTCATCTGGATGGTCGGAAGCCACAACTTGCTTCAGATAGGCCCGGAATGCCTCGCTTCGTAACTGCTCCGATTGATTCGACGTTGCCGCATGGTAAAGAAGAGGAATAGATCCCCGATCCCTCCAATCTGACAGGGCAGCCACGGCTCTATTCTTTTCCGCATCCGATCCATCCTCTAGAAAAATCTCGAGTTCGTTCAGGGCCTCAGGGTCTTCCAGGGCAGCGAGAACCGCGAACCAATTGGATTTCCGCTCTGCGTTTTTGAATCCTTCAATGACCTCTGAGCTCATATCGCTATCCGAGGCATCGAGAACCTGAATGACAGAGCTCTGTAAAATTTCAACCTTCTTTTTGGATGCTTCCTTATCAAGCATTTCCAGGAGCGTGTCCAGATTGGAGGTCGAAGCAACAGAGCCCAAGGCCTCCGCAACAGCGAGATCAAGCTCTTCCGATCCGGTTCCGTAAAGGCTGGCAACAGAATCAAAGCCAATTTTCATTTGGCGAGTCCCAAGCACATGAACCAGGGTGATTTTGCCCTTTTCATCCACTTTATTCAAATGCATAGCCAAAGATTGAGCATCTCCTGCATCAACCATTCTCAACAAGGTCTCCTCAATGGCTACCAATTCTTCGGAGCTGTTTTTCTTTTCAAGTTGTTCCATCAATACCGGCATCCCCAGGGTCTTTTCCTGATACGCCACGGATTTGATAGCGGCAATTCTCAATTGCTCATTGTTGCTGTTGATTGACGGAAGAACGCAAGCGTTGAAAACATCCGAATTGTTGATTTTTCCAATTTTTCTAAGAACCTGCACCTTAATATCTTCTGGAGCTTTATTGAAATATTTGATCCAAGAGGAATAATACTGATTCAAAACCGTTTCTTCAGCCAAATCCACGACAGCTCCGCGGTATTTCGGGTCAGAATTGGCTACTTCTTTCAAGAGGGTCCTGTTGAGTGATGATGGCTCTGCATCTCTTAAAAGCTCAAGTCCTGCGGACCGAAAATGCAACTGATCCTCATCTTTGCAGTTCTTCATCAAAGTCTTTCCAACATCCTGGCTCAAACTCTTGTTCCCTGTTTCCCGAAGTCTCAAACCATAGTTGAGCAGAGCGTTGACCCCCTCCTTGGTATCCATTCTGTATCTTCCTGTTGAAGCCGCTTTCACAAGGGTATTGTAGGAATCTTCCGATGCGATCTCAGAAAGGGCCCAGAGCACGTATTTTACAGAAATCCAATCCGGGGTGTCACTGATCGCGATTAAAGATTCATTCGAAGGCAAATAGCGAAGTTCACCGAGACTTTCGATAATGGCGTATTGCCTCTCCCCTTCAGCTCCTGAAAGCTCTTTGTATACGGCAGAAGCCGCAGTTTGCGTACCAATTGACTCAAGAACAGACAAGGCCGACTGATAATACTCCGGATCACCCAGATAGTCGCTGAGAAATCCGACGCTCCTGTCCGTTGCAACGAAAGTCAATCTCTCAAGCAGAAACCTCTTGACCTCAGGGTCCTTTTCTTGGGCAATCGCCTTTTGAAAGGTGCTTTCGACGAGTTGACGTTCTTCCGGAGTCACTTCTCTACCGGCATAAGCGGCAAGACTGTGAAGCAGGTATCTTGCCTGGGTGTCATTTCCTGCTCCTGCAGGCACAAGTCTTGACGTAAACTCGAGTATCCCCGTATCCCCCAGAGCAATGACCTCCCGCATGAGGCGGTCTGAATGCGCAAGGTCTTCAGTTGGAAGCTGAGCCAGCACATCCACTACGGTGGTTTCCAGGGTTGAGTTGATCTGAGCCTGGGAAACACCCAGGGAAAGGGTCAATAAAATAATATGAGAAACAAAGATTTTAAAACTCTTTTTCATTCCTGTCAGTTTTGAATTATTGGGCCCAAGACTCTCGCATGGGCTGATTGATCATTCGGTTGGCCTGTTCGTCGTCTATGAACTCCTGCTTGACCGGATCGAAACGCAATGTTCGGCCAAGCCTCAGAGCGATTATCCCCATATTGACCACTGTGGCTGAGCGATGCCCGTTCTCTTCATTGAGGGCAAACTTCTGGCGGGTTCGGACCGATTCCGAAAAGGTGCCGATCTGCTCTTCCGGATCAGGCAAACTGTCTATGAGACCGTCGAGATTCTTGATCGTCGATTTGAATCCCTTGAAAATCTTTCCATCAGGCCCTTCTATGTATGCGGCATTCTTGTCTTTGTTCTCTCCATCGAGGATGATCTGGCATCCGTCCTCATAGGTATATGTTATTTTTCTCCAGGTACCTACCGCATCGTAATGCTGCTGGGGAGAGTCCACTTCAACCCGAATTGGGCTCGTATCGTCCTTGCCCAAAAAGTATTGGACCGGATCAATGTAATGCTGACCCATGTCTCCAAGGCCTCCGCCGTCATAATCCCAATATCCGCGGAACGTGGAATGAACCCTGTGCGGATTGTACGGTTTCTCCGGCGCCGGACCCAACCACATGTCATAGTCCAAATGATCCGGCACAGGCTGAGGCGTGAGATTCTCCTTGCCGACCCAGTAGAATTTCCAGTTGAAACCGGTGACTCCACTTATGGTGACTTTCAGAGGCCATCCCAAGGCACCGCTGTCTACAACTTTTTTGATCTTTTTCACCGGAATTCCCATTCCGTAAAAATTATCCTTAAACCTGAACCAGGTATTGAGTCTAAACATTCTTCCATGCGCATTCATGGCTTCAACGACACGCTTTCCCTCACCTATGGTTCGGGTCATTGGCTTTTCACACCAAACGTCTTTGCCTGCCTGGGCAGCCATGACACTCATCAGGCCATGCCAGTGCGGAGGTGTCGCAATATGCACGATGTCGACGTCCTTGCGGTCGAGCACCTCTCTGAAATCGCGGTGTCCCTTGACAAATTGTCCTACTTTTTGAAGAGTGCCGGCCAGGTGATTCGCATCTGCATCGCAAATTGCCACTAGCTTGGTCCCTTCATAGTCGAGATGGTATTGCCCCATCCCGCCAACTCCGATTACGGCTTTTGTAAGAGTGTCGCTGGGGGCGAGAAAATTCGGGCCGCCCATTACATGTCTGGGAATGATGCTGATCCCGGTTGCCGCAAGAATCGATTTTTTCACGAAGTCACGACGACCGGCTTGATCCTTCCCTGAGAAATGATCTTTGTTCATGTTTTGAAATGTTCAATTGAAGTCTTAAATGTAGTGAATCTGCCAACTGATTGAAACAAATTTCGCTCTACGGCACAAGAAGGTATATAAATGCCATACCTGCCGCCATCAATGCAAATGACCAGAGAATCAGCAAGCACCTAATTCAACAGAATGAACACGGCCCCTACCCCTGTTACGACCAGAATGAACTTTCGATACAGGTCATTATTGATCCGTTTCACCACTCGCACCCCAAAATAGAAACCCAGAGCAATAGCAGGTGAAAGTATCAGGTTGACTTTTAGCGTATCTGTGGTTACTGTTTGCCAGCTGAATATATGAAAGGGAAGCTTAAAAACGTTGATGATGAAAAAAAGCCAGGCAGCCGTTCCGATGAATTCATTTTTTGGAAGCCGCATGGCGAGGAAATATACGCTGGCAAAGGCGCCGGCCAGGTTCCCAATCATTGAGGTTACCCCTGACAGAAGGCCCATCGAAGACGAAAACCAAGCGTGCTTCGGGATTTTTATTGAACGCGTTCTATCCATCCAGATCATGGCCAGAACTGAGATCAGAATTATTATTGCCATGATCCGTTTAAAGAGAATTTCAGAGATCGAACCACCCCACCAGACCCCGAGGAGTACTCCAAGAATCATCATCGGAAGAAGCTTTTTCAAAAAATACCATTGGGTATGCCTATGATAATAGGTTACAGCAAAAATATCAGCTGCTATCATCATCGGAATAAGCACACCCGTAGACTCCTTTCCTCCGAAGACGATCGCCATGAGCGTTACGATGACAGCCCCAAGCCCCTTCAGCCCGGATTTTCCCATCCCCAGGAGGAAGGTTCCCAGCACGGCAAGTATCCAGTCATGAACTTCCATGGAGCTCATAAAACCGGTTATAACTCTCTCTTGTATCCAAATCCACAGCAAGATCACCGGCATGGACTTTAGCAACCTTGATGTCACCCCCTCTTAAAAGGGCCCGTGCTCCTCCATGGCCGTCCAGATTGAGCAGGCTATCAAAGTAGTCTCTGTCAAAAATGGCAGGCACTCCAAACTGATCGGAATAAGCGGAGCATACAATTTTATTTTCTGTATCTAAACTTCTTTCTATAAGTTTGTTATAATATATTGAATCAAGTAAAGGTTGATCTGAAAGTGCAACAAGGACTGACTGGATGTCCGGGGTGTTTTCCAACAAATACCTCAGGCCTGTTGCTATGGAAGTTGCCATGCCCTTCTCCCAATCCGGATTGACAACAACTTCTGTAGTTTGAAGATTGACATGTTTGCGAATTACCTTCTCATTGGCTCCGAGCACAACAACAAGATGGTCTATATTAGACTGATTTAACTGCTGAATTGAATATTCCAGCAAGGTCGAATTCTTCCAGGGAAGCAGCTGCTTTACAGCACCCATCCGGGTGGAGGCACCTGCCGCGAGAAGAACACCCCCGAGCAAACCCATAAATTAGTTCGCCTGAGCTTTTGCGTCCTGGATCATTTCCTCATTGGCAGCTACACCAATTTCAACGCGCCTGTTCTTTGCCTGACCTTCTTTGGTCATATTATCGAATCGAGGACGTGTTTCACCAAAGGCTTCCACCGAAAAACGATTTCCGGCCACCCCTCTCGACTTGAGGTAAGCAACCACTGAGTCTGCCCTTCTTTTTGACAATTTCATATTGTAGTTCTCATCTCCTACATTGTCGGTGTGACCTTCGATCATGAGGTCAGTGTCGGGAAACTCCAAAAAGACCTCTGCAACTGCGTCCAGATTCGCCTTGGCGGTTTGAGTCAGGTCCGCACTGTCAAAAGCAAAGCTGACACCGCTTTTATCGTCAAAAATGATTTGAATCCCTTCTCCGACTCGTTTTACTTCTGCTCCCGGAACAGCCTCCTCTATACGATCAGCTTGTTTATCCATTTTGTTGCCAATCAGGGCTCCTGCTCCTCCACCTACGGCCGCACCGATGAGTGCACCAGTCAGGTTTCCACCGATTAACCCCCCAATGAGAGCTCCTCCAGCCGCGCCTGCAACCGCACCCCTCTGGGTTTTGTTGGAGTTCTGTATAGCCGTGCACCCGAGATTCAAGGAAAGAATCAGGACCAGGCTTAGCCCGTAGATTGATATTTTTTTCATCATGACAGGATAAAATATAAGATTGTTGTTAAAAATTTTGATTTGAACAAAGGCTTGCCTAGAGTGCAAAATCCTCGGAGACCTTTGTGAAGCTCATCACCACGTCAAAGGGTTTTCCTTCGTAAGTCACCTGCACCCTCATTTCCATGGTACTGGATTCAAGAGTGTCGATATTGCATCGATAACCTCGGTTTGCAGGATCAAGTGGCTTATTCTTCTCATCTACGTATTTAAACTGAAATTGGTAGCTACCGTCACCAGGCTCGTAGAAAGACCAGTGAATCCTGGACATCACAGGCTCGCATTGAGAGCCACCTTCACCGGTAAGCGAGAATTTTCCAGACCCGTTGTTGGGGATAAAAACCCATTCACTTCCCTTGAAACAAGGTGAATCTGCCAAATCAAACATAGTCGCCTTGTACAGACCCTGTTCGCCTACAAATCGGAGGTTTGTCACCTGACAGGTTCCTTTGAGCGTTTTTTTACTGGGTTTGGCCGCAGAATCAGTTTTTGTAGCTCCGCATGAG
>JAUIKV010000073.1 GCA_030430615.1 Bacteroidia bacterium | reverse complement strand
AGATGGATCCAATCGATGAAAGCATCTACAATCGTATTTACCAGGTGGTGATCAGCAAAGAGAAGGGACGACTGCACGTTTTACATTCGACATTTGACTGTGTCGATTAGACATTAGACCCAGAAGCGACTGTTCTGAATCCAGGAATAAATGAGATAATTAAGTACATTGTCATAGCAACTGACCGGAACCTATGAATAAGAGAACTAAACGAATTTTGATTGGAGTAGGAATCTTGTTCCTTTTGTTGAAAGGGATGGAATGGTGGGTGGAATTCAGGTTTCAAAAGATCATCAATCGCAAGCCCGACCGCGCCTACGACATTCAGTATAAAGATTTTGACGTACACAGCTTTTTCAAGGGTGTGACGCTGGAAGAAGTGGCTATCGTTCCGGTTGCCGTTGATAGTGGCGGAACGGTAATTCGAGGTACCGTGAACTATGCCAGGCTCAGTGGATTGAGATGGTATGAGTTGGTGTTCGCCAAAAGATTGAATATTGAGGGAATTATTTTTGATCGACCGATGTTTAAGGTTACCCTCAGTGAGAATCCAAAAAAGAATTCATCCGGAAAGGGTTTTCAGGTTCTCTTCGGTGATATCATCTCCAGGGCTAAATTGAAGACCTTTGAAATCCAGAAAGGCGGCGTCATAATGATGACACCGGATGATCAGAGCATCCGCGGGCGCCTGTCAAACCTCAATGTCAAGGCCAACGAGATAAAAACCGATTCTGTGATTTGGAACCACTTGATTCCGTTTGAACTGGGAAGCCTGGAATCCTCAATTGACAGCCTTTCCTATCAATTGAATGATTATACGCATTTGAGCACAGGGGGCATATCCTTCAAGAAAAGGGAGAATAGGCTGACTCTGCTTGACGTGAACATGCACTACACGGAAGATTTCAACACCGTCAGTCAAATCATTGGAAAGCAGACCGATCTTATCGAGGTAAGCATGGGTGAGTTGACATTCGAACAATTGACCGCTTCGAGCGATTTGTACACCAACATGGACATCGAAACAAAGAAGATTCTTCTTCGGGACTTGGTTTTCAAGGATTACCGTGACAAGAACATGACGCGTCCTCCTGACGCGGTCAAGCCCATGTTCAAGGGCATGGTAGACGCTATTCCGATCACTTTGAGTGTGGATACCATTCAGCTCGAGAATGTTCAGGTTGAGTATTCAGAGGTGGGTGTGGGAAAGGAAATACCCGGTACCCTGAGATTTGAAAGCATCCATGGTTTTATTACCCGTCTTACAACCATTCCTCAAAAACAAGAGGCATATCAAAGTTTTGAAGCGAATTTGAAGGCAAGCATAAATGGAGTGGCTCCTCTTGCTTTTGATCTTGAAGTTCCATATGATCGGGAGGCTTTCACAGCCGTGGCTTCCATAGGAGCTTTTGACATGACTCAACTCAATGAAACGGCCAGGCATATGGCCGGAGTCGAAATTTTATCCGGTGACGTGAAAAAAATTCATTTTGAGATGCGAGCCGCCCAGTCTTCTTCTCATAACAAGATGCAATTCGATTACGAGAATTTGAAAATCAACGTACTGAAAGAAAATAAGCATCATGAAGTAAAGAGTCACCCTTTATTCTCATCCCTGGCCAACTCGGCTTTGCGCAAACATAATACGCCCTTTCAAGGGAAGTACCTCATGGCCGATTATTATTCTCAGCGCAACGTGTACCGGGGCCCTTTTAATTTTTTGTGGCACAGCCTGGCAGATGGGATGATGCATATCGTTCCGGGCAGCTTTGTGCAAACCATTATCGGCGTGGATAAGGATACCAAAAAAGTCAAGAAGGAGAAGAAGAATGCCAAGAAGCATCACAAAAACTGAATTTCACTCTGTAACTAGCGTCACTTGCTGATTCGCGCTTCATGATCAAAAAGGCCTCTGAGCTTGTCCCAGAAATCGCCGCCAAGAACAAAGAGGCTCACAACGAAAATCAGATCAAGACCGAGGTACCAGCTAATGGGAACGTCTTGAAGACACTCGAAAAAATGGCCAAGATAGGGTGCTAAAAAACCAAACAGAATCGGAATTGAAAAAAGGACAAGACCCAAACGATAGCGCGGTTTGCTGACCGCGTCAGGTGGCAGAAGGGGTTGGATGAACTTAGCAACCTTGTCTTTGATGAACTCATATCCTGGCTTGCCCATGACCCCAATGGCAATCAGCATGAAAATTTCTGGAATCCCGAAGGCAAGAAGTCCCGAAAGAAAGGACTTTAGGCCTACTGACCAGTTTGTTGAAGTCACCCATGGGATTAGCAAGGGGCTGAGAAATCCGACAATCAGAATCGCAGTGCCATAAACAAGTCTTTTTCTGGAAGGCTGAGGTCTATCGTTTATGTTTTTGTTCATTCCATTCGACTCTTCAAATTATTTGGTCTCTTCAGGATAGCGCTTTTTCTTTCTCCGGTTCAATATCATTCCAATTGGGATCAGAGCAAGAAAGGACAGGGTCCAGATGCCTGGTCCGTAAACGGCAAATGGCAATGAGAACAACGCCGCCATTGGCTCTGGCAAAATTGAGTATAGCACAGACACTTCTTCTTTTTCATCTATCTCATCAGAAGTCAGTTTGTTCCTTCGGGCATAAACCCAGCTCAACGCACCTGTAAAACCCGCGAGTGCAAGAAAGATGCTCTCCATTTGAAGGGCCAGGGTCAATCCATCGAATTCCATGTCGAATCGAACGAAGTACAGGTAGATCATCAGAAAAATCATTTGAAAAAGAACAAGGGAGGCATGAACCGTGGAGCTTCGAACCAGGTTGCCCATCAACTTGTGAAACTGGATCCAGTAAATGAGAATCATAATCAAACCCACGACTATCACCAGCAGAACCATTAAATTATCGCTGTAGATTTGATCTAAGGAGCTGTAGAGCAATTCCGGATCATCGGGTCGGGGCAGGATAAGGAAGACCTGGAAGATCATTAAGGCGTAAAGAACATTGATGACAATGGTCAGACTCTTTAACAGCATGGTGTCTCTTTGAATCGACGCCTCGGTCTTTTCTTTCTTTCTTTTAGGATTCTTCATCTGGCTAGCAGGTAAATAATGGTGTTCTAAAAATAGTCAATTATTGCCAAAACTTTTTTTTGAGAGACTTCGTTATTGACGAAGATCAATGCTTTTCAATAGAATCAGGACTAAATTTACAAGGCTATCCAAATAGAATGAATATGGCAACAATCACTGACGGAAAAAAAGTGTTTCGCAAACAAGGAACCTGCTCACGCACCTTTTTCTACTTGTTCGATCGTCATTTTGAAGAGATGAAGACAATCGAGGAACGAGCCTCGGATTCGCTAGCTGGAGGAATCATGCAACGAGGCTACCAATGCGGAATGCTTTGGGGATCTGCACTGGCGATAGGAGCAGAGGCATACCGGCGTTGCGATGACCTGGACCAGGCCATGAGAGTTGCTGTAAGAGCAACACAAAATGTGATGGCTTCATTTTCGGAAAGGGAGAAAACGATTAATTGTCGGGATATAACCCATTGTGATTTCTCCAACAAATGGAGTTTTGCAAAATACTTTTTTTCAGGACGCTTCTTGCATTGCTTCAAAATGGCTCAGGAATGGGCTCCCGATGCAATTGAAGCGGCTCTAGAAGGACTTGAGTCGAAGGAAAGCGTCACGGAAAAGGATGTCGTGCCTTCTCAGAGTTCCATGAATTGCGCCTCGCTTGTAGCGCAGAAAATGGGTGCCAGCGAAGAGGAAATGGTTATGGTTGCAGGTTTCGCAGGAGGCCTGGGATTGAGTGGCGGAGGATGCGGAGCCTTGAGCGCTGCAATTTGGATGCGGTCTTTGGACTGGTGCAGAGAGAATGAAGAAAAAAGCTCTTTTAAGAATCCGGCAGCAGTCAAAACCTTAGAAGCATTTGATGAGGCTACAAGAGGCAGAATCCTTTGTTCAGAACTCACAGTAGAGAGTTTCGAAACATTTGACGAGCACGCTGAATTCGTGCGTCAGGGCGGTTGTGATAGTTTGATCGAGGCCCTGGCTAGTTTCGATAAATAGAAACGACTCTTCGGTAAAGTTTTGAAAGGATTCATCCTTTTTCATATTCTCGATGGACTTTATTTCGGTATCTTCGATTCATTCGAATTGGAATGCCCTGCACATGAAAAACTCGCCCCTGACTTATCTCAGAAAAAATATTCGTTTATCTCTCCTTGCTCTATTCGTGCTTATGAGCTTGAGTTCAGTCCTACATGGACAGCAGAAGGACATTGTAATCGACGAGGACCTCGCAAAGAACGCCGAGAAAATGAAAGTGAAAATGGGTACCCAATGGATGGGAAAAATATTCAAATTCAAGTTCGGGGACTACGCGGTGACAGATAGCAAGAACGGCTGGACCACCACAACCGGAGGCACCAACTTTTGGGGCACCAAGGCCAGGAGCGAATCCAGCAATGAATTTTCCTTTGACCTGACAGACAAATCGCTTTCTGAAAAAGCAGTGGTTAATGCGGCCTCATCCATTTCCTCTGAAGAGATCCGGTCGTTCACTATTTTCTCGACCCTTGCCATAGGCTCCGACGAGTTGCTGAAGAGTGCCCATAATTTTTCAGCGTTCATAACAACGACTCTCGATGAAGATGACACCTGGGTGATGATCAAATCCTTGGAAGACGGATCTCAGGCCAACTATGAGTTCAGGGCCTTTCTCACCAACCGCGATCGAACCATCCAGATCGAAAGGACAACTTCAAATAGAAATGGTCAGGACTCTCGCAGCATACCTGCCAAAGGCTACGAATTCATTGAGAATGGAAAATCCTTGTGCGCCGTTCAATATTACGGTGGAGGAATGATGGGGATGAACAAGAATATCATTTGGCTTCGTTCAGACCTGGACCCAAAAGATGAATTGATGCTGGCAGCAGCCATGACAGCTCTCATGCAGGTCGACGTCTCAACGACTTTCAGTCTTGACTGAAGTCCTTTAGAATCCGGCTCATTTTGCGCTTCGAAAGACCATGGAATTTTGCGGTGAAAGCGATGGCATCATTCCTAGAGCACTGTTCCAGGTCCATATAATCCCTGAATTTATGAGACATGCAATGTCTAAAAAACTACTTCATTCGCCTGAAGATGAAGCGGGTGATGAAGATCCCGGTTCCGTCGTTTTTTCCTGCGTCACTTTCAACGCCACTGGTTACGAAGGCAAGCTCCCATCCCTCTTCGATCATCTTGTTGATCTTAGAAGAAATCAAGGCGTCGTTGGAGGCCACATTCTGGAAGTTTATCCCTGTCGCGCTGTAGAAGTTTAAAATTTTTGTTTCGTCGAAGTCATCGACTTTCGCTTCGGAGCGTTTGGATTTGTTCTGCTTGGTGTTCTCCTCTGTACGTGAGGTGGTATAAGCGGCATAGTCTTTTTCTTCCTGGGCTGAAATGATTCTTGAACGACCGACTCCCATGGGAACGACCGATTCAATGCTGGTCACGATTTTGTATTCATAACTCTGGGCATTAATTTCAAGCGCAGCGAACAGGATAAAAACAAATAGTGCTAATTTTTTCATTGTTGTCATAATTAAAGATGGATTAATACTTTTCGAATAACGCATAAAAGCCAGTATTATTGGAAATTGAAAATAATTGAGTCAATTTTTTGAGTCATCATTGTGATTGGAATGAGATATCACATATCTTGGTGTCATGCGTTTATATCTTCCACTAATTTCAGTTTTTTTCCTGTTGGCCCTGATCCTTTCATCTTGTGAAGATCCGGATGACAAAGACTTGACGGCCTTCGATGTTTATTGTGAAATGGTTGTCAACGGTGCCAAGCCCATAGCCTTGCATCATCCTATGGAGCCGAAGCAAGTCGACAGGCTCTGGGAGCAATTTCAAGAAGTAGCTGAAAAACACAACTTGCAGGTTTTTAGAGAAGAGAGCTTTCCTGTGACCCTCCTTTTTCCGTCTGAAGCGACACAAGGCAAAAGCGTCATCATTATTTACAAAGGAGATCGCCTGATACAATATGAACAATTCAAAGCCGACCTTCTGGCGTATAAGGGTGATGATTCGAAAGAACTTGAAGCCTTTGCCAGGCGTTTCGGCCGCTTGCTTGGATACAGCTCCCAGGGAATCAATGATCTTTTGCAAAAAAACACCCCGTATCGAAGCCTGGCTTCTTTTGGGGTAGAACATCAGGTGACTCATCTTTACTACGAGAATGTGAAGGAAGCGGCCTCATTTTATGCAAATATCTTGGGCTTGGTCCCGATCGATTCATTGCACTTTGCCATCAGCACGAGTGCCTCCATTGAATTGCATGGATTTGATCAAAGGCATGGCAAAGACCAGGCAAAATCTACGGCCATAGCCTTGATCACTGATCAGTTGCCCCAATGGTATGACCATATAAAAGCGCAGAATGTACCCGTGAAGTACCCCTACAAAAGCAGAGCTGGTGGTCCCCATGATGGTTTTGTGGCGATAGATCCGGGAGGGTATTTGCTGGAATTCGAACAGTTCAAGCAACATCCTGAGAATGAATTGTTCATGGCGACACTGGCCCAGGCGGATTCTCTTGTGACTTCGGTTGAAAATTTGAATTTCTATGCTTCGATTACCTGGACTTATCACAAAGACCTGCTGCAGATGCAGAGGTTTTATGAAGAAGTCCTGGGTTTTCAACAGGTTGCAGACCAGGGATGGACGAAAATATATCAAACTTCTTCAACCGGATTCATAGGACTTGTAGACGAAAGACGAGGGATGGAAAACTATGCGGATGACAAGGCCGTGGAAATTGAGTGGCAGGTTTCCGACAAGAGCAGCTTTGATCAATATACCAATGAGTTTTGGCAGGAATACTCATATCGACAATCCTCTTTCAAAGGTCCGGAGAATTATATATTTGAAATTCAGACTATTGACTGATAATTTACCTTCAACAGCCTTTATTCATCTCAAGTTAGGAAACTAGTAGTATGTTTGTGCTCGCAAATGACCTCCCATTTGCTTAAAAACCTCATGCCAGATAATGCAGTTTGAAGACTTAGGGTTAATACCTCCCATACTAAGAGCGCTGAAAGATCAGAACTATAAATCACCTACAACAATTCAGGAAAAGTCGATTCCATTGATTTTAAACGGAGAAGACATTTTAGGGAATGCCCAGACGGGTACCGGTAAAACAGCTGCTTTCGCTGTGCCCATCATACAACATTTGGTGGGTGAAGGACATAATCCAAACGGGAAGAGAACGATTTCATCGCTGATAATTACGCCGACCAGGGAACTGGCAATCCAAATTGGAGAGAGTTTCACCGCTTACGCAAAGTATACTCATGTCAAGAATACTGTGATTTTTGGAGGAGTCTCGCAAGGGTCGCAGACGAATGCCCTGAAAAGAGGAGTCGATGTTTTGGTCGCTACCCCCGGACGTCTTTTGGATTTGATGGATCAAGGGTTCGTGTCATTAAGTGATGTTGAATATTTTGTTTTGGATGAGGCGGATCGCATGCTCGATATGGGTTTTATCCATGATATTAAAAAGATCATAGCCGAGCTGCCGAGAAAAAGGCAGTCTTTGTTTTTCTCGGCCACAATGCCCAAAAATATCCTGGACCTTTCGCATGAAATCTTGAGAAACCCAAGGAAGGTTGCTGTGAATCCTGTGGCTTCAACGGCTGAGAAAATAAAGCAGTATGTGTATCCAACGAATAAATCCGACAAGAAGGAGTTGCTTTTTTTTATTCTCAGGAAACTCGGGTCGGAACAGGTTTTGGTGTTTTCCCGAAGCAAACACGGGGCAGATCGCATCGTGCGCAACCTGAGAAAAAAGCGAATTGAGTGTGCCGCCATTCACGGTGACAAAAGTCAAAACCAACGCCAGAAGGCGCTACAGCAATTCAAATCTGAACATATACGTGTGCTCGTCGCTACAGACATTGCCGCTCGAGGCATCGACATTGACAAGCTTGGCTATGTCATCAATTACGACGTGCCGAATGAACCTGAGACCTATGTGCATCGAATAGGGCGTTGCGGACGAGCGGGGGAAGAAGGAATAGCCTTCTCTCTTTGTGAACCCGAAGAAAACGCCTACGTCAGGGACATAGAAAAACTGATCAAGAAAAAAATCGAGATTGCCACTGACAATCCGTTTCCTCAGACGGAAAAGCCAATGAGCGCGCAGGAAAAAAAAGAATTCGAAAAGGAAAAGAATCGCAAGCGGCAAGAATTCTTTACCAATCGAAATAAAAAACGGGGTTCTCAAAATCCGAACTTTCGCAGGAAAAAGAGGTGATCCGAATTTTTTTGGAGAGAGTGAGCGCAGGTTTTCTAAGCCAGCGCCTTTTTCAGCCCTTCGATCAGTTGATCTATTTCTTCTTTGTTGGTATAGTGAATGAAAGACATTCTCAAAACCCCGGGATCTCTGGGAATGTCCATGTCCAAAAGTGGCCGTACGGCATAAAAGTCGCCAATGCCCAGCATGAGCTTTTGCTCAATCAATTTTGAATACACTTCATTGATATTCTTTTTTTTGGGAATTATGGAAACAATTGGAGCCCGGTCATCAGGATGTTCTGAGCCAAGCACCTCAATGTCATCCCTGGATCGCAAAAAGTCCAAAAAATAAGAAAGCAATTCTTTTTCGTGTTTTCTGAACAATTTGTTGATTGCCCTATTTCTTTGAGCCGGTTCGGCCGATATTTCGAAATGATGGTCGTACACCGCATCGAAATAATCGAGTATGCCATTCACTGACGCGATTTGTGCGTGATCGGGTCCGGCCGGGGTGATCATGCTTCGTGTAACCCCTTCTTTGAAGAAGTGCGATTGATTTTGCATTTTGCCGATTAGCTCCTGTTTAACGTGCATAAGTCCGAGGTGAGGGCCGAAGGTTTTGTACAAAGAGAACATGTAGATGTCAGTATCGAGATCTTTGAGATCGGGAAAGCCATGTGGCGCCCAACCTACTCCGTCAACTACCGATAAGGCTCCATGTTCGTGGGCCATGCGAGTTATTTCTTTTACAGGATTGATTTGGCCGATCACGTTTGAACAATGAGGGAAGGCCACCATTTTGGTTCGCTCCGTCAAAAGCGATTTGAGATCTTCCAGGCTCAGCAGGCCTGTATCCTTGTCTACGTGCCATTCTAGGACTTCGATTTTTCGATCAGCCAGTCTTCTCCAGGCACCTGCATTGGCCTCATGATCCTGGCAAGAAACGACGATCTGGTCGCCATCTTTCCACATCGGGCGCATCGCGTTGGCCAAAACATAGACATTTTGCGTGGTTGATGGTCCAAAATGAACTTCAGAAGGATCGACGTTGAGATAGCCTGCCATTCTCTCGTAAGCCTGATCCATTAATTTCCCGCCCGCTGTTGAGGCAGGATAAGGATAATAAGGTTGCACTTTGTTTTTTGTATAGAAGTCGGTCAAACGATCAATCACTTGTTGACACGGATAGGACCCACCTGCATTTTCGAAAAAGGCCCAGCCTTCCAGAGTAGGTTCAGAAAAGGCAGGAAATTGAGAGCGAACAAACGAAGTATCAAGTTTCATAAGCGGGATTTGACGTTGAAAATTAATCGGTTTTATCGTAAATATATCAAAAAGGGTTTTTAATCCTCAACAGAAGGTCAGAATTCCCCCATCAATTGCTCTGAAATTAGTATTTTCGATAAGTTGGAACAACATCGGTTCTTGAAGGATGACCGAATCAATTGACTAAACATGGCAAAAAAGCTGCACCGAAAAAAAAGAGAGTGGATTCTCAGACTTTGTCTGGGTTTAATTGTCTTTTCAGGTATGGCCCAGGAAAGCAAGGA
>JAUIKV010000072.1 GCA_030430615.1 Bacteroidia bacterium | reverse complement strand
GTGGTGTGATCGACTCACCTGACATTCCGCTGAATGTTTCGAGAAGCTACCTTCAGGCAGATGGGGCAGTGAAGAAGATATCGACGTACATCACCAAGAAGGTTGCTGACAAATTGAGCTCATTGTTCAAGAAAGACAGGGAGGAATTCGAGAAAAAGTGGAACGACATCAAGATTGTCATCGAATACGGAATGCTTTCAGAGCCCAAGTTCTTTGAAAAGGCTGAGAAGTTTGCGCTGTATCCGACCGTCAATGATGAGTATTTCACATTTGAAGAATTGAAAGAGAAGATCAAAAGCGCTCAAACTGACAAGGACGGCAATTTAGTTGTGCTTTATGCAAATGACAAGGACGAGCAGCACAGCTTCATAGAAGAAGCAGAGTCAAAAGGATATCAGGTTCTTTTACTCGACTCTCCGATCGTATCTCACCTGATCCAGAAATTGGAGAATGAAAGTGAGAAGGTCAAGTTTGCTCGGGTTGATGCCGATTCAATGGACAAACTGATTCAAAAGGACGAGGATCAGATCTCCAAGCTGTCAGACGAGGAGCAGGAGAAGCTGAAGGGTTATATAGAAGATGTGGTCCCCAAGGAGAAGTACACGGTTCAAATGGAGGCCATGGATTCATCGAGCAATCCGTTTATCATTACCCAGCCTGAGTTTTTAAGACGTATGAAAGAAATGCAGCAGACCGGTGGGGGAGGCATGATGGGAATGAGCAATTTCCCTGAGATGTACAACCTGGTTGTGAACACAAACAGCGATTTGATGCAGAAGATCCTCAAGGCAAAAAGCAAAAGGGGTGAATACATCAATCAGGCCCTTGACCTGGCCCGTTTGTCACAGAACCTTCTGCAGGGCAAGGAGATGACCAATTTCATCAAGCGAAGCTACGAGCTGATGAACAATTGATAGGATCTCATCGTGAGATCAGAGCACAAAAAAACCTTCTTTCAAATTTGAAAGAAGGTTTTTTTGTGTTTTGGTTTTAATGCTCTATTCAACAGGAAAGTCGAAATAGGTGTCCGGGAAAGGCTCATCTTTCAGCGTGAAATGCCACCATTCCTGAGGATCGGATTTCCATCCGTGTTTTTCCATGCGCCTCTTCAGAAGAAGCCTTAAAGCGTGTTGATTCTTGGATATGGTTGCCGTGTGTTCTACGCTCGATACTTCATCAAACAGGTCATAAGGACTTCCCATATTCAGAATCTGCTTAGTTTTCAGGGAAACTATGGTCACATCAACTGTGCTTCCGCGACTGTGGCCTGATTTAACCGAAATATATCCTTTGGCGAACAGATCTTTCTTGTCGAGATTAGGATAGAACTGGGCTTTCATCGTATCGTCGCTCTCATCTTGTGCCCATCGAACAAAATGATCGGTTGCCCGCTGGGGTCTGTAGGCGTCATAGACTAGAAGACCAAATCCAAGCCTTTCCAACTCATCTTGTACTTTTTTCAATGCCTCAGCAGCTTCCCTTGTAAGCAGAACCTTGGGTTCGTTGTAGCCATCAATGGGCGCACCAACAAAATTGTTGGAGCTGAAATAACGCATGTCTGATCTTAAGTTCGGCATCAATTCTTTGAGGTCCACAAAGTTTTCCTTGGAAGGCGGCTCGACAGCAACCTGTGAGCCCAGCGTGGTAAAGCTAAGAAATGAAAAAAGGACTAAACCTTTTAAAACTATATTCAATTTCATCATTGCAATTGTTAAGAATGCTTGTACTAAAACGAAGAAGCTACTTGTTTATTATCAATTGCACATGATTTTTTGTGGAATGTGCGCTCAAAACCGAGCACAGGGATCAAAAATGTGCCCAACTTAGAGTGGTTCAACGGATGATGCCGGCTAAGATATTAAAAACTATGTGTTTAGATATTGAGGTTGCAATTGACCCTCAGCTGTAAATCTCATTGAGCACCTTGGCCAGTCGGATGCCTGCCTTGTGCAACTGTTCCATGACGGTGTCAAGATGGTCATACGAATATCTGTATCCCAGCTTGTCATCCTGAGATGCAGAAGCATAGACACGTTCGGCCAATTGCCTGGAATCATACATCCAATCTAATAGGGAGCCGTTTTCTATCGACCGAATCTGTTCCTTCGACAATAGCCTGACATTCTCATCCAGTTCGGTGTAGCTCATGTTCCAGGATTCAATCATCTCGGAATCCCAGACCCTGTGCAGGTTAGATTTTTTATAATGCCAGGTCACTTTGATGTCGTTGCCTCCGCGATCCTCGGCTCGACCCACATGCAGGGGCTGATGAAGATCACCTATGAGGTGAACCAGCAATTTTAAGTGGAAAATCTGGTCCTCCCGGCTTGCATTCTCGTCTTTCAGGACGGATATGCAGTGCTCCATTCCAGTCATTATGTCTCCCTTCTGTTCTTTTGTCGAATCTTCATATCGGGTTCCCATTGGAAAGTTCACGTAGTGCCAGGTGTAGTATTTGTCATAACGCTTGTCTGACTTGATCTCATCTCCAAAGGTAGAGACATAGGCCAAACTGTGCCCGTTCAACAATTTTTCAACCTGTTTTCTGGCTCGGTTGGTCAGGTGATCTGTCGCAATTTCTCCTATGGCTCTGTGTCCGGTTTGTCCCCATTGGGGCTGCTCAGCCGGAGTTGCGAAAGAGCACAGGACGAATATCAAAGAGAAGCCGAAAGAAATCATTGAATGCATAGTGTGGTATTTTTCTTGGATCAAAGGTATAAAAAAAGGGGGTTCACTATTGCTAGTGAACCCCCCGGCTAACACAAATTTAATCTAAACGATGCTTACATTCATTTGTTAATTTTGAGATATGCCATATTGAGAAAGTAAATTGTTTGATTTGGATCAATGCTCATTCATCCTGAAATCCGCGTAGGCGTCCATTCCGTGCTCGTACCCGTCAAGTCCTTCGAGCTCTTCCGTTTCTGATACACGGATGCCCACGGTCTTCTTGAGAACAAATAGAATGATGAACGAGGATGCTATGCAAATCGCTGCATAAGAGACCACGCCTACGAGCTGGCTGATGAACTGATCTACTCCTGCGAGCGCTCCGAAGAGACCTACAGCCAGGGTACCCCACATTCCACAGATCAGGTGAACTGCGATGGCTCCCACAGGATCATCAAGCTTGATTCTGTCAATGAAGGCAACCGCGAACACAATAAGCGCACCGGCAATACCTCCGATGACGATAGCATCCGTCGGGCTCATTTGATCTGCTCCTGCAGTGATTCCAACCAGGCCTCCCAAAATTCCATTGAGGAACATGGTAAGATCCAAATTCTTATACATCGCGGTTGATACCAGGAAGGACACAACTCCACCGGCAGCGGCGGCCAAACATGTTGTTACGAGCGTGAGAGAAGTCAACTCTGGGTCAGCGGAAAGCACTGAGCCACCATTAAATCCGAACCAGCCCAACCAAAGTATGAGAACCCCGGCTGTTGCCAGAGGGATATTGTGTCCCGGTATGGCCATGGGTTTTCCGTCTTTGAATTTGCCGATTCGCGCTCCCAACAGCCATACGGCGACCAAAGCGGCCCATCCGCCCACAGAGTGCACCAATGTTGATCCGGCAAAGTCATAGAATGGAGTTTCTCTCATATCGAGGAATCCACCTCCCCATTTCCAGGATCCGGCCAACGGATAAATGAGTCCGACATATATGATTACAAAGATCATAAAAGGCACGATCTTGATTCGCTCGGCAACTGCACCCGAAACAATAGTTGCAGCAGTGGCAGCAAACATTCCCTGGAAGAGGAAGTCAGTCCACCAGGTGTATCCTCCATCGGCGTACTCGGGGGTCATTCCGTTCTCAGGGGGAGTAATTCCAAATCCTGCAAAGCTGAAGAAACCTGAGGATCCTTCTGCGAATCCCGGATACATTAGGTTGAAGCCTACCAGACAGTAAAGTAGCAATCCTACGGTGATGATAAAAATATTTTTAAACAGGATGTTGATCGTATTCTTTTGACGTGTCAGACCGATTTCCAGAAATGCAAAGCCCATGTGCATAAAGAAAACCAGGGCGGTACAGATCATCATCCAAACATTGTTTATAGTAAGTAATTCCATTGTCGTTTTCGTTTTGATTAATTGTTGTTAGTTCAAGGTTTCCCCGCCTTTTTCTCCGGTTCTGATTCGATAGCATTCGGTAATGTCAGATACGAATATCTTCCCATCGCCTACCTGGCCCGTCGCCCCGGCTTCCAAAATCGCCTTGATGGTCACTTCCTCAAAGTCGTCATTGACTACGATCGATAAATACCTGCGCTGGATGTCACTGGTGCTGTAGGTGACACCTCGATAAACATGGCCCTCTTTTTCGTTTCCCCGTCCGGTTGCATCCCAGTAGGAGAAGAAGTTCACACCTACATTGTGCAAGGCCTCTTTTACATCAGAATACTTTGATTTTCTGATAATTGCTTCAATTTTTTTCATAATAATGTATCGTTTGTTTAGAATTTGTATACAGCCGCTACCAAGAAGGACGCGAGTGAACCTGTAGGCTCAAGATCGTTGTTCAAGAACGTGTCCTCACTTGTTGTGTCAATTCTGAATTCAGGAATGATCATCAGATCACCGATCGCATAGTTCCCTGTCAGGGTAAATTCAAACGCGTTGGCATCCCCATCCGAATCATAGCCTCCAATGGCGCCTACACCCCCGTCTCCTTCAGCAAAGTACTCCGCTCTGAAACCGAGTGCAAAGGGATCGGAAATCTGCAATTGCGGGTAGATGGCAACTCCGTAGAAAGAAGCGTCGGTATTGTTGTCCTTGAAATACGTTGCATTCAGACCGAAGTAGAAAGAATCGGTAATGTCGAATCCTGTCGTAAGATCGACCTGGAACTGGTATCCGTAGAGAAAATTCAGGTAGATGTCCTTATAGGCCAATTGTGCCCCGAAAGTATAAGTGTTTTCCGGGTTGAAGTTCGTAAAATCATTGTCGTTCATCGCTGCGAGCAACAAAGAGAAGTCATCGGTTATGGCCCAGTCCATCTTCAGTCCTGTATGTGAAAAAGGTCCATACGAGAACATGTATGAAGTGGAGTAGTTGAAATTCCCGGTGGGCGAAATCACTTCATAACCTAAAAAGGTGTTGAAGTTACCAAAGGTCAGGGTTACACGGTCGGATACGTTCCAGTAAACATAAAGCTGGTTCACGACCTGCGAGCTGTTACCGAGATCTGCTGTTCCGTCACCGTCGATATCCCATTGCAAAGACCCGAAAACGGCATCCACACCCCTTGGACCAAATACCAGATCGGCTACTGCTCCAACTTTCTT
The DNA here is from genome assembly GCA_030430615.1 of Bacteroidia bacterium. Classification (GTDB taxonomy): domain Bacteria; phylum Bacteroidota; class Bacteroidia; order Flavobacteriales; family Flavobacteriaceae; genus Lutimonas. Next base: position 4,754 of record JAUIKV010000072.1, on the reverse strand, counting down.
TCCCTCATAGGATAGAATCAGATTTGCCATACCTATTGAAAAACCATTTCCGTTGGCAAAGGACGTGTTCGGCGTTTGGCCATTCTCTCCACCGTTAGGTGCCCCCATGTTCGCGCGGTAATACACATCGGCGCTACCTCCCCAGGTGAATTTTTTCTTTTTGGCTTCTGTTTCCCCGGAAGTGCTCAAGCTATCAGCATCTTGTGCAAACATAACTGTGACTGAAAGCATCAGTGCCAGCGTGAGGAATCTTTTTTTTGAGTAATTTTTCATAATAAAGTGTTAGTAATGCGTGTATAATGTTAGAATTAATCGAGGTAAATGTATATTATATTGATTAATACCCATAAAAAAATAGGGTATTGAGTGCAATTTTATGCATATATAAAATTCTACCCCCTAAAAATTAGGGGTTGATAATTTGAAAAGTGATTTTTTCGAATGTAGCAAAGGGAAGCTGAATAAATTTTGAAGAAAATCTATCAATATGAATTTTAATCATATTAAAATAATATTATATACATTTCATAAATTTCCTATATTTGTTTTGAGCTACAGAAAATCGATTCGAAATCACGTATTTTGATTCTGTAAAGACGAATTTTAAAGATCCAGGGTTCATGAAAGAATACAAAATCATCAAACAGACCGGAACGGCTGTAAAATCCCAGCAGAATTTTGAGGATTTGATTAACAGTTATGCAAAGATGGAATGGCGTGTGGTAAATATGTTTACCCACCGGGGAATTCTCAAGGCTTTGATTGAGCGAGATAAAAAAGAGGAGGAGCAATGAGCAAGAAAGCATTTGCCTTGCGTATGGATTCAGAGCTTTTCAAGGCGGTTGAGAATTGGGCGAAAGATGAATACCGGTCCGTGAACGGGCAGATAGAATGGTTGCTCTTCAAGGCCCTAAAAGAGGCTAGGCGGATCAATCCCGACAAGGATCTCTAACTACTTTTTGTCAAAAGGATTTTTCGATTCCACCCAGTCCATAGCGGAGACCAGGAATCTAGGGGGATCGAACCGGTATCCCACGAAGATCTTGAAATACCCCCTCACGTTATCGAACTGAATGGCCGATTCATCGTTACGAGAAATAGCACTGCCAATTAAAGCGGTTCCGGCATGCAGACGCCTGGAGTTGTAGCCGATCCCAATCTGTGTGTTCAGGTCAAATACGGCCGAAGTGGTTCTTTGTGTTATCTCCATGTCAGGTAGTCTTGTGTCAATTTTGTTGAACTCTATGCCCAACCCTGTCGAGAGTCCGAGGTTGGCGTACCAGTTTTCACTCAGCACGTAGGTGTAATGGTATCCCGCATTCGCAAGCACGTAAAAGCTCTCGATGTCCTGAGGCCCGCTCGGCTGCTTGATCTGCCAGAAACCATAACGCAGCTCAGGAACAAAGCTTCCGGCGCTTTTGATTTGTATTTCGGTCTGATTGACAAGCGCTTTAAAAGAATAGTTCTCATTGAATCGGTACCGGGTTACTCCCGTAATCGAAAGGGTTCGCATGTCCGGAAGGATCAGAAATTCGTCATTACCGGCATTCGGACCCGGGATTCCTGCTTCAATCCCGTCTATGTAATAACCCTTGGTCTGATCGTAGTCGAAAGATTGATAGAAGTCTTTGATAAACATGTCCAGAGATAGCCTGAACACGGAGGTCTTGCCTTTTTCTCCTGTATCCCCCGATGAGAGGAACTTAGGGGAAAAGCCCACTTTAAAAGTCAGAAAGCGATAATTGTAGGCGATAGCCATGCGAAGGTTCGTGTTTGGAAGAACCGAATAGCTCAAATTACCCGAGTCGAACTCGAAGGATCTCACGTCATTGTCAAGATCAAGGCGAAGATTCAGGGTGTTGTTCATTTTAATGTAGTATCCTTCGGAGTGCATTACTGTGTCCAACTGTCCGAAACCAAGAATCGGGGACAGGAGCAACATCAGGACTGGGATGAAATCTATGTAGCGGATCCTTTTCATTTGCGGATAAATATAGTTGAAATTCTTGCATCAAAAGGTGTGATAACCATTTCAAAATTCGATTAATACCGGTACTTTTATATAATTAAATAATTCACCTTGTATGAAGTCGATTCTGATCATGGCAGCGGGTAATGGCAGCCGATACGGAACCTTGAAGCAGTTTGACGAAATGGGTCCGAATGGGGAATTTCTATTCGAATACATGCTTTATGATGCGATAAAAAACGGATTTGACCATGTCGTTATCGTGACCAAAAAGGAACATGTTGAGACCCTTAGGGAATATTTGAATGCCAGGCTCCCCAAGCATGTGAAGCTGGACGTTATTCCCCAAGAGCTCTCGGACCTGCCAAAAGGTACGCAGGTCATCAGCAGGCGTAAGAAGCCCTGGGGTACTGCTCATGCCGTTTGGGTGGCGAGAAATTTTATTGAAAACGGTTTTATCGTGGCAAATGCAGACGATTATTACGGGAGAGAATCAATACGTCTGGCCTCGATGTTTATTGATTCGAATAAAGACCCATTTCAGTTCGCTTCGATTCCTTATAAGCTATCCGACACATTGAGTTCCGAAGGCTCAGTGACACGAGCAATCTGCCACGCAGAGAAGTCATTTTTGAAAAATATAGTGGAGGTGAGGGAAATTCTAAAAGAAGGAGAAAAAATTATCGATAGAGAAACTTCTCGCGTTTTCACCGGTGAGGAGGTCACTTCCATGAATCTTTGGGTTTTCGGACCAAAGGTTTTTTCCCTGCTTGAGAGAGACCTTTTGGAATTTGTGAATTCGCCCAATATTGGCAGTGAAGATGAAATTTACATTCCTAAACAAATACAGCATTGGATTGAGCACGGACAAGCCCGTGTTAAGCTCACAGGAGCAGGTAAAGGATGGTTTGGCGTCACCTATTCCAATGACAAACAAAGAGCAATGGATCACCTGGCAGAGCGCACCAGGCTTGAGGATTACCCGACACCCTTATGGAGGAGCTAAAAGAAATTCTGGATCAGTTCGACATTCCTGCACAAGGGAGTCATTTTGAACGCGCAGATCAGGGGTTGATAAACACAACTTTTTTTGTCGGTTTCGGGAAGCATAGAAAGTATGTCTTGCAGAGAATCAATGAATACGTGTTCCCGAACAGCCGAGCCCTGTTCCACAACCTGGAACTGGCTCTTCCTTTTCTATCCTCTCCGGAATACGTGCAGGTTAAATATCACCGAACAACCAAAGGTGAGCTGTTTTTTCGATCCGGAAGCAACGAGCTCTGGCGCCTGATGTCTTACCTGCCCGGCAGCACATCTTTTCACAATACTTCTGACGTGGGGGTCGCTCATGAGGCCGGACGCATCCTAGGGTTGTTTCACCGGCAGCTTAAAACCCTGAATCCCGAGAAGCTGAAAATTACATTGGACAGATTCCACAACCTCGAGTTTCGCATGGATCAATATCATGAGGCCCTGAAGCGGGCACATGTCAAGGATTTGGAAAGGACAGTCGACCTTCAAAAAATGGTAGAAGAAATTGCTCAGGATTTGGCTAATATTCGTTCCATGAATCTACCGGTCCGGGTCTGCCACAATGATACCAAGCTGAACAATATTCTCTTTTCAAAAGAAAAGAAGGCCCTCTGCCTGATCGATCTCGACACGCTGATGCCGGGATTTTTGCTTTACGACTTCGGTGACGCTATCCGAACCGTGGCCAACCCGGCACCTGAAGAGGAAACGGATTTGAGTAAAATTGACTTTTCCATGGAAATGTTCACGGCTTTTGTCACGGGAATGGCGCTAAACCGATCTGTATTTACCGTTGCAGAGATAGGTTCCCTCTCCCTAGGTCCTGTCTATATGCCTTTCCTTCATGGCTTGAGAGCCTACAGTGATTTCCTATTGGGAAATGTTTATTATAAGGTCGATTATGCCGACCAGAACCTCGATCGGGCGCGCAGTCTGTTTCATTTTGCACAGCTGGCCCGTGAACATGAGCCGGCGATGCAGAAAATCCTGCAGGATAATTTTATTTGAGAAATCGGCTCGAGAAATTATCCTTGTAAGCTCTGCCGATGGGGAGAATCTCACCGTTTTCAAGGTAAACGCGGTTACCAGACACTTTCAGAATTTTCGAGGTGTTTACAATATAAGACTTGTGGATTCGAATGAAGCTGTTTTGATCCAGGAGCTCCTCCCAGTGTCGGAGGGGTTCTGAAGATATTCTTTTCTTGCCCCCCGTCACGATTTCAGTGTAGTCGGCATCTGATTTTATGTACTCTATTTCTGATATGACGATTTTGGTATAGTCATAGCCAGTTTTGATGAAAACCTCGTTCTTGAGTCCCTCTGAAGGCTCTCCTTCGGCAGCCTGTCCCGGCGTGTTATTTGCAAATGGAACCTTGGCTACGGCCTGAACAAAGCGCTGAAAGGAAAATGGCTTTAGCAGATAATCGACAACGTTGAGCTCATAGCTTTCCAGGGCATAGTCAGAGAAGGCCGTGGTTAAAATTACATGAGGGCTGTTCGGTATTATTTTCAGAAGGTCAAGACCAGAAATTTTTGGCAGGTGAATATCGAGAAACATCAGATCCACCTGGTTGGATTTCAGGAAGTCGAGGACGGCAGTTGGTTCCCCAAAAGTTCCCACCAATTCGAGACTTTTGATGTCTTCGATAAAAGTTTTCAGGATGCGCTGGGCAGGTGGCTGGTCTTCGACGATTATGCAGGTTCGGGTAGTCATGGGTCAATCCAATTTCATTTCAAGTTTAACGAAAGGAAA
>JAUIKV010000071.1 GCA_030430615.1 Bacteroidia bacterium | reverse complement strand
CGGTGTCAGTCTCGAAGGAGTTCAGTAGCTCGTTCCTAGGATAGAGCTGATGCTCCTCAGCGTATTCGAAAAGATAATAGGTTGCGTAAAAAGCTGGAAGATATCCCGCAGTTTCCCGCGGTAAAAAGTGGCGGATATTCCAGTAATTCTTCTTGCCGCCAGCTCGCCTGATGGCCTTGTTCACATTGCCCGGGCCCGAGTTGTAGGCCGCCAGGGCAAGGTCCCAGTCATTGAAAATCGAGTGTAGATTTTTGAGATATCGGCAGGCTGCATCCGTAGCTTTGATCGGATCTGAGCGTTCGTCCACATAAGAGCTGACTTTTAGCCCATACATGTTTCCGGTCCCGTACATGAATTGCCACAGTCCCTTTGCACCTACGCGACTCAACGCGTTGGGCTTCAGAGCAGATTCAACGATTGCCAGGTACTTGATCTCCATGGGGATGTCGTATTTGGCCAGGTGCTCTTCGAACATCGGGAAATAGTACTTGGCTCTTCCCATGAGATTGGCCATGGTCTGAGGGCGATTCTTCAGATAGTGCTTGATTATTTTCTCGAGTGATGGATTGTATTCAAAGTTAAAAGGAGTTTGACTGTCGAGATAGGCAATGCGCTCTTTCAGAACTTCTGTCGGTAGGTCCTGAATCACTATTTTGCCGACTGTATCCCCTGGATTAATTACGAGACTGCTGTCAATCACATTGTTTTTGAGGGTTTCCAGCCATTTTTGATCAAATTCGCTGACTTCTATGTGATCGATGATGTTTATGGTTCCTTCCGCAACCAACGAGGTATCCACTGTGATCGAGTCCACAACCACCGTCAAGACCTCTGATGATCCAGCTTCTCGCATCAACACATCGGTCTCTTCAATATTCAGGCTGTCAGCGGCAAGGCTTTCCTCGACAAGATTGTCTTTGGAAATCACCTGGGATTGCTCTCCGTTTTGGGCATATGTTGCCAGGCCCAACACACTAAATGTCAAGCCTAAAACAATCTCTTTCATGTTCATAGGGGTTCCCTTTTTTTTTCTCATTTCGTATAAAAACGGTAAAAATAGAATAAAATTTCGTTCAATCCATATTTTCATCTGACACCGTAACATCAGTGATCAACTCACCTGTCCAACTCAAAATACGGTTCATAACTTCCTGTCTTTTAAGATCATGATGTAACTCATGATACCCACCTTCGACTTCGAAGTACTCTACATGATCTCCGGCTCTACGAGCAAATTCCTTCGAGGCTCTATGGTCTGTGAGTCGATCTGCTGTACCGTGAACCAGGAGAACAGGTTTGCTTATTTCCCCGGCCCGCTCAATAATACTTTCTCCTGTTTCCATGAATGCAATGGAATAAGCCGGACTCACCCGATCGTGAATAAGTGGATCCTGCAGGTAAGCTTCCACTTCTTCGGGGATCTGGGATATGGCACTGGCATCGATTTCGTTGGCCAGCGTCACAGACGGAAGTATTTTTCCCAGCGTCCTTCCCAGGGCCAACTTCCAGGCCGGTGGCTCAAATGAAAGTCGCAAAAAGGGACTGCTGATTATCGCTCCGGTTATTTTATCGGGTCTTGACAGCACATAGTTGAGAGCCACATTTCCGCCCATGCTGTGTCCGTAAAGGAAAACCGGTAAATTTCCAAATGCTTGTCCTGATTTTTCGAGGCATTTATCGATGCTGTCGAGCAGGTATTCATATCCGGGATGATGACCTTTCTTCCCGGAGTTTGACCCGTGACCAAACTGATCATAGGTGACTACTGAGAAACCGTTCTCCAGTAGACGAGGAATCACGAATCTCTCGTATCGCCTTCCGTATTCCCCCATGCCGTGGACAATTAGCACTGCGGCTTTTGGGTCCGGCAAGGAATAGATATAGCCCTGCAAAGACTGGTTGGCAACACGTATTTCAAACGAGGTTCTGTTCATATGGAGTTGAGGTGGCTAGGGTCAAAAATAACAAGGGAGTCGAATGAAATGGCAAAAATGTTGAAAACTGTTTAAAACTCGCACATTTCGCGCGCCACAGAACTGTATTTCTCAATCAATTCTAATGTGGTTTTCAGGTTATTTTGTAACTTTATGAGAGTAACAAAACGAGCAATTATGATGACATTCAATTCAGAATACGCAGATAAAAGCCCTGACAAGAAAACCCTTTCAACGGTTCAGTTGTTGCACCCTTACGTGAAGCAACGCATCCGGGTTGCTGAGAACCTCGGGATCTTTCCCCGCAACATGTATAAATCCAATGAAATCATTGATGAGGTAGTGCTAAAGGTATATGAGGAAGGTCTTCATAAATCCTTGAATCAGGATGACCTCAGAATTGCCATGTTCAAGCTTACCTTTGAGCGGATGAACGAATTGCTCGAATCCGAAGAGTGGCATAAGGATTCGATAAGCACCAAACTCATTCTGGAGGACGAGCTCAAGCAATTGGAAGAGAACTTCACCATGGATGCCGACAATGATCTGATCATGAATGAAGACCTTGACGATATTTCCTATCATTTGAACGACAAAGAGAGCCCGTCCTTACCCTATGATGAAGAGGAGGAAGGGGTGAAAGTGCTCTTCGGTCTGGACAAATCCCAGAGTGCTGGCCTCTGGCAGGATCGCACGGAAATTAGAAAACTATACTACAAGTTACCTCTCACGACCTCCAATATAGTCGATCTGTACGTCCTTGGAAAGCTCAGTTTAGCAGAGATTGCGACGATTTTGAAGACCGAAATCGCAGAAGTGAAAGAAATTGTGAATTTTGTAAAGGAAACTTTCAGAAAACAAATGGAATAGTGACGATTGTCTAAAGAAAACCAATGATTGTTGGAAAAAAATCATTTTTTCTTTTGCCTTACAGGATATTGTCGTAATATTGCTGCTGAAAATGAAATCCTGATTATTGAATTGGGACACTAACTTTCACTCATGCAATTCGAACAATTCACAGATATTATCTCTTCCGCCAAGGCTTTCAGCTGGGCACTTTCCGTGAATGTTTCTCCACGCCGCCGTCGCCCGTAAGGGTTGGTTCCAGATTTTTGGAGTTAGGTGTGTCCATCTCCGCAGTTTACAGTTTACAGTTTTTTTTAATTATTCAATAATTCTAATGCGATGGAGATCGTAATTGCAAACACAAGCCATTTAAACTACGCTCAGATCATAAGCGACACGATTGCCGAATCGGCTAAGCAGAGAGGCACCGGGATTGCCAAGCGAACCCCTGAGTACATCGAAAAGAAGATGAAGAGTGGTAATGCGGTGATTGCCCTTGACGGCAATAGCTTCGCGGGTTTCTGCTATATCGAAACCTTTGGGCAAAAGAATTTCGTGGTCCATTCCGGACTTATCGTTCATCCTTCATATCGCAAGCTGGGTCTCGCCAAAAAAATAAAAACGAAGGTCTTCAATCACTCCCGGGAGAAATATCCCAAAGCGAAAGTATTTGGGATTACAACCGGACTGGCTGTGATGAAGATCAACTACGAGCTGGGCTATAAACCGGTCACTTTTTCAGAACTCACTGACGATCCGGAATTTTGGAAAGGATGTCAGACCTGCCAGAACTATGACGTATTGCAAAGAACAAATCAGAAGATGTGCCTCTGCACCGGCATGCTCTATGACGGGACAAAGGAAAAAGTACAGAAGCATCCTTATGACTCCGGTGTCTTGAGCCGGTTGAAGCGAATCAAGCAGAGTTTATTTTTAAAGAAACCAAACAACAAGATAAAAAAGAAATGAAAAAATTAGTCCTGGCGTACAGCGGAGGTTTGGACACATCCTATTGCGCTAAGTATTTATCGGAAATTGAAGGATATGAAGTTCATGCGGTGAGCGTCAACACAGGAGGCTTCGAGCCTGAGGAAATAGAGGAGATCGGAGCCAAAGCCAGGGAACTGGGTGCGAGCAGCTATACTTCTATTGACGCGGTACAAACTTTCTATGACAAAGTTGTACGTTACCTGATTTTTGGCAATGTGCTCAAGAACAACACCTATCCCCTTTCGGTTAGCGCCGAAAGGATCATCCAGGCCATAGAGATTGTCAATTACGCCAAAGAGGTCGGCGCTGGTTATATCGCCCATGGGAGCACAGGTGCCGGCAATGATCAGGTGCGGTTTGACATGATTTTCCAAACACTGGCTCCGAACATCGAGATTATCACCCCGATTCGGGATAAAAAGCTGTCACGACAGGAAGAAATCTCTTTTTTGCAGGACCATGGGGTTGACATGCAATGGGCCAAAGCGAAATACTCGATCAACAGAGGACTATGGGGAACAAGTGTAGGTGGTGAAGAGACGCTTACCTCCAGCGATCCCCTTCCTGAGGAGGCTTACCCGAGTCAGCTCAGTAAAGAGGGGGAGGAGAAATTGAAGCTGACTTTTGTCAAGGGTGAGCTGGTTGCGATCAATGATGAAAAGGGAAACCCTGTTGAAAACATCGAAAAACTCAGTTCAATTGCCTCTGCCTACGCTATCGGCAGGGATATTCACGTGGGAGATACCATCATTGGAATCAAAGGGCGCGTAGGGTTCGAGGCGGCAGCGCCATTGATCATCATAAAGGCTCATCATCTGCTTGAAAAACACACCCTGACCAAGTGGCAGCAGCACCACAAGGATGGATTGGGCAACTGGTACGGCATGTTGTTGCATGAAGGTCAATACCTCGATGAGGTGATGCGAAACATAGAGGCTTTCCTTTCGGATTCACAGCGCAACGTGAGCGGGGACGTATTCGTTACCCTGCATCCCTATCGGTTTACCCTGGATGGAGTTGCATCGGATCACGATCTGATGAACGCGTCTTTTGCCAGCTACGGAGAAACCAATGAAGGATGGACAGCTTCTGATGCAAAGGGCTTTATCAAAATCTCTTCAAACCAGGGAAAGATCTTCAACCACGTAAACAAAGGATCATGATTCGGGCAGGCATAGTTGGCGGCGCCGGTTACACGGCAGGAGAACTCATCCGGCTTATCATTAACCACCCGGCCCTTGAATTGGATTTCGTGTTCTCAACATCCAATGCGGGCAACGATATAGCCCTGGTGCATGCGGACCTGGAAGGAGAGGTATTGCCTAAGTTCACCTCACAATTGAATCCTGAGGTAGAGGTGCTGTTTTTGTGCCTTGGCCACGGCAATTCAAAAAAGTTCCTGGAGGAGCATCAGTTCTCGAAAGCCACACACATCATCGACCTGAGCAGTGACTTTAGACTGAAAGAAGACAGGTTTTTGGGAGACATGGAATTCGTTTACGGCTTGCCCGAGTTGAATGAGACCGAGATCAGCAAGGCGAAATACCTGGCGAATCCGGGATGTTTCGCCACGGCCATTGAGTTGGCACTTTTGCCTTTGGCTTCTGAAGGATTGCTAATAGATGACATTCACGTGAATGCCGGGGTATCCCTGTCGAAAACCACACATTTCACATGGAGGGACAATAATTTCTCTCACTACAAGGCTTTCAGCCACCAGCACCTGGGAGAAATCACGCAGTCAGTGTCACAAGCACAACCTGGATGGGATCGTGAGATCTATTTCCTTCCTAACCGTGGAAATTTCAGCAGGGGCATATTTTCAACGGCCTACACGACATTTGTGCAAGACCTGGATTTGGCCTTTGAGTTGTATGAAGGATTTTACAAGAAGGCCTCATTTACCTTTGTTTCGAATCGGGAAATCTTTCTCAAACAAGTGGTCAATACCAACAAATGCCTGATTCATCTGCAAAAGCATAAGGATAAGCTTTTAATAACCAGCGTAATTGACAATTTGTTGAAAGGTGCATCCGGACAGGCTGTAGAAAACATGAATTTGATGTTCGGGCTCGATCCAAAACTCGGACTTGAACTTAAAGCGAACTTTTTTTAATAGAATAATATGAAAATAGCAATAATTGGAGTCGGGAACCTGGGATATTCCATTGCCCTTGGAATCTTGAGCCAGAAAAAGGAGATCAAATGCAAATCCCTTTACCTGACCAAGAGGCATTTGTCCTCCCTCGATCATTTGGAGAAGGTTTCAGCTGTGAAGCTCACTACCGACAACAGGCGTGCCGTAAAGTATTCCGACGTCATCATACTCGCCGTTCAACCTGCCCAGTTGCAGGAAGTGCTTGCGGAGATTAGGCCGGAATTGAATCCAAAAAAGCACACGTTGATTTCGGTTGCCACCGGAAGGAAGATTCATGAGATAGAGGAGGTGGTGGGTGACAAAGTTCCCGTGATCCGTTGCATGCCCAACACTGCGATTTCAGTGGGTCACTCCATGACTTGCATCAGCACAAACGGTCTTGGCAAGGAGAAGATAGAATGCGCCCAGTTGATCTTCAATGCACTCGGGGAGACGATGATCATCGAGGAAGAGCTGATGCAGGCGGCTACAGTCATCTGTGCCAGTGGTATCGCCTTTTGGATGCGATTGATTAGGGCAACGACGCAGGGAGCCGTTCAGTTGGGGTTCCACAGCGAGGAGGCACAAAAGCTATCCATGCACACCTGTCTCGGAGCAGCAAGTCTTTTGATAGACTCGCGAAGTCATCCCGAACAGGAAATTGACAAGGTGACTACCCCAAGCGGATGCACCATCGAAGGGCTGAACGAAATGGAACACCAGGGTTTGAGTTCTTCCATTATAAAAGGACTGGTGACCTCCTATGAAAAGATCAACCAGATTTGACACGCTATTAAATCAATAGAATTATAAAGAAAATGGAGTTGTTCAATGTTTACCCGCTTTATGATGTAACGCTTGTCAAAGGAAGAGGTTCCAGGGTATATGACGAGAGTGGTACACAGTATCTCGACCTTTACGGAGGACACGGAGTGATATCCATAGGGCATTGTCATCCCCGTTATGTAGAGGCCATTAAGAAACAGGTCGAGGCCCTTGGCTTTTATTCGAATTCCGTGCGGAACCCGGTTCAGGAGGCTCTTTCTGAAAAGCTCGGGAAGCTATCAGGTTGTGAAGAATACAGCTTGTTCCTATGCAATTCGGGAGCCGAAGCTAATGAGAATGCCCTGAAACTAGCTTCTTTTCACACGGATCGGAGCAAGATAGTGGCATTTTCGAACAGTTTTCACGGACGTACTTCGGCAGCGGTAGCTGTCACCGACAATAAGCGCATCAACGCGCCACTGAATCGTCAGCATGCGGTGCAGCTTCTTCCCCTGAATGATCTGCATGCAATGGAAAAGACCCTGAGTCAAAAGGATGTTGCGGCCGTTATTGTCGAGGGAATACAGGGAGTTGGAGGACTGAACGAGGGTACCACGGAGTTCTTCAAAGGACTTGAATCATTGTGTCGTGAAAATGGCACCGTACTTATTTTGGATGAGATTCAATCCGGATATGGCCGGAGTGGTAAATTCTTTGCTTTTCAACATCATGGCATTCGACCTGATCTGATTACGGTTGCCAAAGGCATGGGCAATGGATTTCCGATTGGGGGTGTGTTGATAGCTCCTTCCTTTCAGCCCAGTTTCGGTCTTCTCGGGACCACATTTGGAGGGAATCACCTGGCTTGCGCAGCTGCCCTCTCAGTGCTTGAAGTCATCCAAAATGAGCGATTGGTTGCAGGGGTAAGTGATCTCAGTGAATTCTTGATCGACCGGTTGAAATCACTACCAGGAGTACAAAGAGTCAAAGGCCGGGGTCTGATGCTGGGTCTTGAATTCGATTTTGAAGTTGCCGGGTTGAGAAAGAGAATGATTCATGAGAAGAAGATTTTCACAGGAGGCTCCTCAAATCCCAGATTGCTTAGAATCTTGCCTCCTCTGAATGTTTCAAAAGAGGAACTCGCTCAATTTGCGGAATCCCTGGATGAATTATTAAAAGAAGAATGGGTTTGAATTGAAAGTAAAATGAACGCAACACTATCCATTGAAAAAAGAAACCAGGTTCTCAGAACTATGGCCGAGCTCCTGGAAGAGAATAGCGAGATTCTTCTGTCAGCTAATGAAATTGACATCGATCACTACGATCCCAATGATCGGGCCATGTACGATCGCCTCAAGGTGGATCCGTCCAAAGTTCAGGGCATGTTGGCGTCACTTGGGCAATTGGCAGGTCAGGAGGATCCCCTGGGCAAGGAACGCTTTTCATTTGTACACGAGAACGGGTTGAGAATCGAGAATAGAACCGCTCCTTTTGGAACTGTTTTGATCATCTATGAATCCCGGCCCGATGTGACGGTCGAAGCGGCTGGAATCGCATTCAAATCAGGTAATAAAATTCTGCTGAAGGGAGGAAAGGAAGCTCTGAACTCGAATCTTGCCATCGTCAAATTATGGCACGAAGCACTTCGACAAAATGAGGTTCCGCCCGATTGGATCAGCTATCTGAAGCTCAACCGGGACGAAACCCGGGAATTTTTAAAACAACCCGCTGAGAGGGTCGATCTGATCATTCCCAGGGGAGGAGAGAAGCTGATTGAGTTTGTCAAACAGAATGCCAGCTGCCCGGTTATCGTCAGCGGTCGGGGCAACAATTTTGCCTATGTGCATCACGACGCGGATCCGGAAACGGCCATAAGCATCATTGTCAATGCAAAAACAGATAAAATCTCGGCCTGCAACGCTTTAGACAAAGTATTGATAGACAGTAGAATATCGAATATTCAAGATTTTCTCACAGCTCTTAAGTTGGCCTTTGAAGAAAAACAGGTTGAAATCATGGTCGGGGAACATATCAATTCCAATGACGAGGGGGCTATTGGCAAAGATGACCCGATCTGGTATGAGGAGTTTCTCGATTACAAAATACTGATCGATAGTGCTGAATCCGAACAGGACGCCATTGACCGGATCAACAAATACGGAGGGGGGCATTCAGCTACCGTAATTACTCGAGATGAGGGCTTCGCCAGGCAATTCATGGACCAGGTGGATGCTGCGGCGGTTTATCACAATGCTTCGACTAGATTCACGGATGGATTCCAGTTTGGCCTGGGAGGTGAACTGGCCATCAGCACCGACAAACTGCATCAGAGGGGTCCCATAGGATTGGAACACCTTGTAACGAATAAATGGTACGTATATGGAGAAGGCCAGATCCGATAAGAAAAGGGTTTTGTTGAAAATCGGCACGAACACGCTAACACGGGAAACCAATCAGATTTCACGCGGAAAGATAGAAGACATCGGCCGTCAGATTGCTGAACTAAAAGACGAGTATGAGTTCGTCATCGTCAGCTCCGGGGCAATCGCGGTAGCGCGTCAGTTCGTCAATCTCGAATCCGATGGCAGGGAGATCAATGTGAAGCAGGCCCTTGCGGCCATTGGTCAACCTCATCTTATGCGAATTTTTCAGGAGAATTTCAGGGAATTGGGACTTCTGACCTCCCAGTGCCTATTGTCCTACGATGATTTCAATCGGGAAGTCTCAAGGAAGAACATCCTGAATACGATCAATGTATTGCTGGCAAACGGTTATATTCCGATTATCAATGAAAATGATACAGTGGCCACCGAAGAAATTCAATTCGGCGACAATGACAAACTGGCCGCACTAACGGGAAGTCTTCTGGGTGCTGATCTGGTAATCATTGCAACCAATACGAACGGCATTTATACCAAAGACAGTTTTGATCAGGTTGACAAGTGCACTATTGAGAACGTATGGGACCTTGAAAACCTGAAAGAAGAGGTGGCTCAAGGAAAGTCTTCTCATGGAACAGGGGGGATGAAGTCAAAGATTCAAGCGGCAGACATTCTTCAAAGGGCAGGCATCGAGACCTGGATTGTAAACGGACTTCTCGATAATTTCATCCTGAAGGCACTGCGGAAAGAGGTTTCTTTTACGCGGATTGCCAAGGTTTAGACAAAAGGTAGTTTTGTTGAATAGAAAAAATAGATTAAAATGGACTTTTTAGGAATTGATGATATTAAAAATCTTCAAAACTGGGTTTCTGAGGCTCGCGACCTGAAGAAAGCTCCCTCAAGGGATCATGAGCTTGGAGCCGGAAAGACCATTGGCCTGTTGTTTTTCAATCCCAGTCTCCGAACCCGGCTGAGTACCCAGAAAGCGGCTCAGAACCTGGGCTTGAATTGCATAGTGATGAATTTCGACAAAGAAGGATGGGCCCTGGAATACACGGACGGATCCGTTATGGACGAGGGAAAATCGGAACACATACGAGAGGCTGCAAAGGTGATTTCTCAGTATTGCGACATAATTGCGATTCGCGCTTTTGCTTCCCTGGAGGATCGAGCAAAGGATGAAGCTGAAGTTGTCCTGAAGGGTTTTCGAAAGTATGCCGGTGTGCCCATTGTTAACATGGAGAGCTCAACGGGTCACCCCCTGCAGGCCCTGGCAGATGCGATCACCTTGGACGAGAACGGATTGAATGAGAACGAGTTGAATGAGAAAGACTTTCATGATCAAGACATAACGGAATCCGGCAGAAGCAAACCCACGAAGAAAGTAGTGCTGACCTGGGCTCCTCATCCCAAGGCTCTTCCCCATGCCGTTGCGAATTCGTTTGTTAGAATGA
>JAUIKV010000070.1 GCA_030430615.1 Bacteroidia bacterium | reverse complement strand
TTGTTCTTCTCCCTGTTAGTGATCACTGCCACCGAAATGCCCTTTTTTCCAGCACGTCCGGTTCTGCCGCTACGGTGCGTGTAATTTTCGATTTGATCGGGTAGCTTGTAATGGATTACATGGGTGAGGTCATCGACGTCCAGACCCCTCGCGGCGACGTCGGTCGCTACAAGCATCTGGAGATGCTTCTTTCTGAATTTGCTCATGACGAGGTCACGTTGCGCCTGGGACAAGTCACCGTGCAGGGCATCGGCATTGTAACCGTCAGCAATCAGTTTTTCGGCCACATCTTTCGTCTCCCTTCGGGTTCGGCAAAAAACGATGCCGTAAATTTGTGGGTTGACATCGGCGATTCTCTTCAGGGCCGGGTATCGATTGCGGTCGGAAACGAGATAGTACTCGTGCTCCACATTGGTCGCCCCGGTATTCTTTTGACCCGCAGAAACCTCAAGAGGATCCTTCAGGTAGTTTTTAGAGATCAGCTCAACCTCTTTGGGAAAAGTAGCCGAGAACAGCAGAGTCTGCTTATGTTCAGGCGTACTTCGCAAAATTTTGTCGAGCTCTTCTTTAAAACCCATATTGAGCATTTCATCTGCCTCATCGAGAACGAGCCATTGAATCTGCTCCAGTGACAGGGCCTTGCGTTTGACAAGGTCCAGGGTGCGCCCCGGTGTGCCCACAACGATTTGTGAGCCCTGTTTAAGAGAACGAATCTGCTGGTCGATATTTGCCCCTCCATAAACCGCTGTGACCTTGAGGTCTTTTACGTTCTGTGAAAACTCCTCGATGTTTTTGGCAATTTGAATCGCCAATTCTCTTGTAGGAGACAAGATCAGGGCCTGGGCATGCCTTCGTTTCAGATCAATTTTCTCAATGATGGGAAGACTGAAAGCGGCTGTTTTGCCAGTGCCGGTCTGGGCAAAAGCCTTGAGATCCTGATTGGAACCCAGGATCTGAGGGATCGTTATTTCTTGAATTGGAGTCGGTTTCTCGTAGCCCATTGTGTTCAGGGACGACGCTATGGGATCACTCAGGCCCAATGCTTTGAATTGTGTCATAGTAAAATGTTTCGAACCTCTAATTAGCACAAACCGCTACGATCCGACCTTGAGTTCAATGAATTTGCAAAAGTACGTTTAATTTGAAGAAGTAGACAGGGAATTACCTTTTTTTGAGGTCTGCCAGGTGCATGTCAAAATATTTGTCGGTAAAGAACAAATAGGAATTCAAAACATTTCCGTCTTTGTTGACGATGATGCTGCGTGCCATATCTCCTTCGAACCAGGAGTAGCATTCTGAGTCTTTGGAGATCTTGAACTGGTTTTCAGCTGAAAGTTTTTTGGTTTCCAAAAAAGCCGTCCACTCCTCGTGCTCCTTGGTTCGCTCTATTCCTATGAATTTGACATCAGGATATAACTTTTGAAGCTTGTCGAGCTTCTCGTTGACAATTTCGATCTGCATGAGGTCATTGGGCCAAAAGTATATCACAGTATTGTTGTTTTGAGCCATTTGATTGACCTTCACTTCATTGCCACGGCTGTCCATCACGATCAGTTCGGGAAGTTTTTGACCGGACTTCAATTTTTCCTTTTGATCCAGAGAGACCTTCAACTCTGACCGTATCTTTTCATTCTGGCAATTCTCAAAAAAATAGTCCTGCACTGCCACATGCTGCTCCGGTGTCATGTACTCGTTGCTCAGAGACCTCCATGCGCTTGTTGCAAGCAAACGATCTTTCAGTCGGGGAACCGTGATTTTGCCGTTGACCTCCTTCATGAAATTCAGTTCAACATTGTTGTCGCTGGGATCGAGGTATTTTTTCTTGTGCGCCAGATGATAGAGGTAGGTTCTGATGTAAACGAAGTAAGTCTCGTAATCAATAAGGTCAGGATCATTCAGATCCAGGTGATCCCGGTAGGCATAGAACTCGTCACTGAGATCCGGAAAGTCCTTAAGCTTGAGCATCCACATATGGTTGTATGGATAATACTCCTTCATGAAATAATATGGAAAATAAATTCCTGTCTTGGCCAATTTGTCAAATTTTGGGGTAGGTGAATCCTCCTGATCTTCAAGGAAATTGTTGTAAAGTTCCAATTTCTTTTGAATGCCGGCGTCGATCAGGTCAGAGAACTCCTGCTCACCCAATTTGTAGTTTTCCTTAAAATTCTTTTCCGTTCTTTCCTGCTGCAGGTAGAGATTGATGAGGAAATTGTTTTTTGCGCTCCCCTTACCACTGAAAATCAGAGACTCGTCAAAATCCCAGGTATTGAGATACATCATTATGCTGTCGGTAGGATGCAGGTAAAGGTATTGGAATTCAGGACCGTGGTTGAAAACGTATAGTCCCTCTTTTACGGAATCCAACTCAAAGGCAAATTTGTGGTGATCATCGAGTTGGGCTGAATCGATCACCATCTTCTGACTCGAGAGATAAACATACTTCCCTTTCGGATTCTTGATCTTACCTCCAATGAAGGTAATCTCCTTGTTCTCACTGTTCTTACAGCTGGAAAATCCGGTCAGGACACCCAGGGAAAGCAGAATTATTAAAACAGAAGGAAAGTAATTTTTATTCAAACAATTTACCTTAAACATGATAAACAAATGTACTATTTAGGCTCCCTTGCTCTTGTTAATGTGTTGTTAAATGTTTTTAGAGGAAAGGTTAAAGATTACACATATTTGGCTAATTTTGCAGGAATTTTAAGATCCAGGTATGCTCACAGTTTCAAATCTTTCTGTTCAGTTCGGAAAAAGAGTCTTGTTCGATGAGGTAAACACCGTTTTTACCCATGGAAATTGTTATGGAATCATAGGTGCCAACGGCGCCGGAAAATCAACTTTTTTGAAGATTCTTTCAGGAGAGATCGATCCCACCTCGGGTTCGGTAAGCCTGGAGAAAGGCAAGAGAATGTCAGTTCTCTCCCAGAACCACTTCGCATTTGACGAGCATCCGGTTTTGGAGACCGTCATGATGGGAAACAAACCCCTGTATGACCTCAAAAAAAGGCTGGATGCGATTTACGCCAAGGAGGACTTTTCAGAAGAAGATGGCGTATTGGCCGGGGAATTGGGTGTTGAATTTGAAGAAATGGGAGGATGGACTGCTGAAAGTGAAGCGGCGAACCTGCTTTCATCGCTGGGCATAACGGAAGATATGCACTATTCATTGATGGGTGACCTCGATGGTAAATCCAAGGTTCGTGTGTTGATTGCTCAGGCCCTTTTTGGTTCTCCGGACGTTCTCATCATGGACGAGCCCACGAACGACCTGGATTTTGAGACCATTGGATGGCTGGAAAACTTCCTGGCCAACTACGACAATACTGTTATTGTGGTGTCGCACGACCGTCACTTCCTCGATGCTGTGTGTACCAATATCTCAGACATAGATTTTGGAAAGATCAATCAGTACTCAGGAAACTACAGTTTCTGGTATGAATCCAGTCAATTGGCAGCCAAACAAAGGGCTCAGCAAAACAAGAAAGCTGAAGAAAAGAAAAAGGAATTGGAGGAGTTCATTCGGAGATTTTCGGCGAACGTGGCCAAGTCAAAACAAGCCACAAGTCGAAAGAAAATGATCGACAAGCTCAATATTGCCGACATCAAGCCTTCGAGTCGAAGATATCCTGCGATCATCTTTGAGCAGGAGCGGGAAGCAGGGGATCAGATTCTCCATGTTGAAAACCTTTCCAAAACCCTGGATGGAGAGGTTGTCTTTGACAAGGTCGACTTGAACCTGACTAAGGGTGACAAAGTCGTTTTGCTTTCACGATCCTCAAGGGCGGCGACCGCCTTCTACGAGATAGTCACCGGCAACGCAGAGCCCGATTCGGGGGATTACAAATGGGGAGTCACTACAACCCAGGCCTATCTTCCAATTGAAAACTCGGAGTTCTTCAACAACAATCTAACTCTCGTGGATTGGTTGCGTCAATATGCCAAAACGGAAGAGGAACGAGAAGAGGTGAACATACGCGGTTTCCTCGGCAAGATGATTTTCAGCGGAGACGAAGCCTTGAAAAAGAGCAATGTGCTCTC
The DNA here is from genome assembly GCA_030430615.1 of Bacteroidia bacterium. Lineage (GTDB taxonomy): Bacteria > Bacteroidota > Bacteroidia > Flavobacteriales > Flavobacteriaceae > Lutimonas. The sequence continues at coordinate 6,896 of JAUIKV010000070.1, read as the reverse complement.
CGGAGGAGAGAAGGTGAGGTGCATGCTTTCTAGGATGATGATGACCCGCGCCAATGTGCTTCTTATCGATGAGCCCACCAACCACCTTGACCTGGAATCAATACAGGCCTTTAACAACGCCCTGAAGAATTTCAAGGGAACCGTCATTTTCTCGACGCATGACCACGAATTTGCCCAGACTGTTGCCAACAGGATCATTGAGATCACACCAAAGGGAGTGATTGACCGATACATGAGCTTCGACGAGTATCTGGAAGATGAATCAATCAAGGCCCTTAGAAACAAGATGTACGAATAGGAAGGATTCTTGAGGAGGGAGCTCAGGAGTTGTTCCTGGGATGAAATTTTTCCACGACTTTTTTAAGGTGGGCCCTATCCACATGCATGTAGATCTCGGTAGTTGTAATGCTCTCATGGCCCATCATTTGCTGGATCGCCCTGAGGTCTGCGCCGTTTTCAAGCAAATGAGTAGCAAACGAATGTCTCAGCGTATGAGGACTCACTTTCTTTTTAATCCCGGCTTTCTGAACCAGGTCCTTCAGGATCATGAATACCATGTTGCGGCTTATTTGCCGTCCTCTTCGATTTAAAAACAAAGTGTCTTCAAATTCCTTGTCGACCACCAGGCCGGTTCTCACAAGGTTCCTGTAGTTGTCGATCAGACCTATGATGTGATCGTTGACCGGAACGAAGCGTTGTTTGTTTCCTTTGCCGATGACCCGGATAAACCCCTCTTCGAAGAATAAATCCGAGATCTTCAAACCGACCATCTCACTTACCCGGAGACCACAACTGTACAAGGTTTCGAGCATAGCCCTGTTGCGCTCGCCCTCCGGGGTGCTCCGATCGATTTGCTCAAAAATTCGGTCTATGTCGTCTTCCGAAAGGGTATCAGGCAATTTTCGCCCGAGTTTGGGTGACTCGATGAGGTCCAGCGGGTTGTCAGACCGGTAGTCTTCGAAGATCAGGTAGTCAAAAAAACTGCGCAGGCCGGAGATCAGTCTTGCCTGGGAGCGAGCCGATATGTCGGGCTCGGTTCGATAAATGAATTCGCGAACGTCTTCCTCCGCTGCAGTGATCGGGCCCTTTTCAGACCCATTTTCCTCCTGGAAATTTGCAAATTTTTGGATATCTCTTCCATAGGCCTGAACAGAATTCTCAGAAAGTCCCCTTTCTATCTTCAGATAGTATTTGAAGTCATGGAGTGCCTGCTTCCAGTTCATTTTCTCTGTCTTGCTTTTAATTCCCGTCAACTGCGGAGATCTGTAAATTTATGCTATTTTTGGAAACAGTTGAATGAAGCAAACCACTATGAAAATAGCCATAATCAACGGACCCAATCTCAATTTGTTGGGCAAAAGAGAGCCCGATGTCTATGGGAATGCGACTTTTGAGTCATATTTCGAAACGTTGAAAGAAAGATATCCCGCCGTGGAATTCGAATACTTTCAATCGAACATTGAGGGAGAGATAATTTCAAAAATCCAGGAATTTGGCTTTTCAGCGGATGGGATCGTTTTGAATGCCGCAGCCTACACCCATACGTCGGTTGGCATAGGCGACGCTGTCAAAGCCGTTTCGGCACCGGTGGTGGAGGTCCATATCTCCAACGTCTACCAAAGAGAGGATTTTCGCCATGAGTCTTATATCTCGGCCCATGCGGTGGGGGTCATCGTCGGTTTTGGCCTGTTCGGTTATGAACTGGCTGTGCAATCCTTAGTTGAGCGAACCTGACCGCTGAACATCAGTATTTTCTAACAATTATCAGCTTTTTTTCTAACGCATTTCATATTTTTACGCTTCCTAAAAAACAGATTATGATTTTAGTTGCAGACAGCGGATCGACAAAGACGAATTGGATCGCGATCAACGATAAGGGAGAAACTTTCTTCAAGATTGATACGAAAGGATTGAATCCTGCGGTATTTTCACGTGATACGCTGTTTGACCGGGTCATTACAAAAAAAGAACTGTACGACATAAAGGACGATGTTGACAAGATATTCTTTTACGGGGCGGGTTGTGGAACCCAGCACGCGGTTAATTACCTCAAGGATGTTTTCAAGGACATATTTACCAATGCCGACATAGAAATTCAGGAAGACACAATTGCTGCAGTGAAATCTCTTCAGACGGATAAGCCTGGAGTGGTCTGCATTTTGGGCACTGGATCAAATTGCAGTTTCTTCGACGGCAAAGAGACGCACCAGAAGATCGTTTCCCTGGGATACATACTCATGGACGCGGCCAGCGGCAACTTTTATGGGAAGCAGCTTCTGAAGGATTATCAATACAGAACGATGCCTAAGGAGATTGCCGAGAAATTTGAGAAGCAATACGACTTGAGACCTGACATCATAAAGGAAAACCTTTACAAAAAAGAAAATCCGAATACCTACCTGGCTGATATAGGCCGGTTCCTGGTAGAGAACAAGAAAAGCGACTATGCCCAAAAGATTATCAAGGGAGGATTGAGATTCTTCGTGGAAAATCAAATCCTGCAGTTTGAGGAGGCTCGAAATGTTCCAATCTATTTTGTAGGATCCATAGCCCACTTCCTATCTGAGGAGATAGAGTCGGTATTGAAGGAGTATGACCTGGTTTTGGGCAAAATCATACGACACCCGATTATCACCCTGGCGCAGCATCACGCCAACCAGATGATGGCGGAAAAATAGGAGCATTTAATTATTTGACGGCGATACAGGAGATCTCTACCCTGACGTCCTTCGGCAACCTTGAGACTTCGACAGTTTCCCGGGCAGGTGCCGTCACCGGATCGAAGAACGACCCGTAGACCGAATTGATCTTTTTAAAGTCATTCATGTCTTTAATGAATATCGTGCACTTGACCACATTGGAAAAATCCATATTCGCCTCGTCGAGAACTGCTTTCAAGTTCTTCATCACTCTTCGGGTTTCGGTTTCGATGTCTTTCTTGACCAAATTTCCTGAATCGGGATCGATGGCAATTTGACCTGATGCATAAAGCGTGTCTCCATGAAGTACCGCCTGGCTGTAAGGTCCGATGGGTTCCGGAGCTCCTTTCGTTACGATGATCTGTTTCATGTGGGGATAGTATTTATGGTTTTGTTATTTGAATTCGTCCTTCTAACCTAAGAATAAAAACTTCAAATCCCGCAAATTATTGTCGATTTGAGACGAGATTTTCACCAGATTAAAACAGTCTTCTGTCGGGTACTCTTCTCTGGTCGTATTTGAGATCGCTCAAGGCGGATGATTTGATGCCGATATAGAAATAATAGGTTGCCCGATCCCCAAATGGAACCCAGTTAAAACTGAATCTCCAGCTGTCCAGGTCACGCTCAAATCGGAGCTGGGTATAGGTGATGCCTTTGTTTTTGAAATCATAACCTGAAGAGAAACCAACTTTCCACTTAGGAGAGAACTCTAGATTTCCTGATACCTGCATAGAATTCGTCGTGATTTCGTCACGTGCGGCCACATTGTTATAGGTGAGCGAGTACCTTACTCGGAAATCCCAGGGCATGCTTGTTTGAAAGAGTTTCGCTTTTTTAACGGTTTCTTCCTCATCACGGTTGATAGTTTGACGATTATTCGCGAGGCTTTCCCCAAACATATTCGCTGAGCTGTCATCTGCCGATCCGCCAACTGCGTAATCTTTCCCTCCTTTTGACTCCTTGCCAAGGTCCCTGCTGCTGAGGGCATAGTTCATGGTGAAGTTCGCGTTTGTGAAGCGCAAGAGACTTCCCCCGTTGTTGATGTTGTAGACATTGATCCGCGTCCCGTTGGCATTGATGGCGTAGGGGTCAAAGGAGGCGTTGACGTTGAGTCCCATTTTGTTGTTTAGGATTTGCGTACCGGCTGTCATCCGCAGAGGGCTCCAATTCAAAGAGTCCGCCGCGATATTGTAACTTGTGGAGAGGTTCAGGTTATTCAGAAGGGTGACTTTTTTGGGTTCTTCTTCATCGGGATCCTTGGAGGCCACTTTTGCTTCCAGAGTATTGTTAACTGAGAACCCAATGCTGTTGGACAATCCCTGGGAAGGAGCGCCATAGACACCTCCCTGAAAACGGGAGTACTCCCGAATGTCATCCGGGTCAAGACTGGCCTGGTATTCGTCATAGTACTGGCTGAAGTCGGGCCTGTAATTCCATGAAATGGCAGGTCGCATCACGTGCCGAATGGCCTGCATCCGGCCCTTTTTGAAATTAAGCATCCCGTAAACGGTCGTACTGGCCGATACTCCTCCGGAATATTCCCGATAACTGTCAAATCCATTGATGGTGTCGGTTACCACCTCTTCAATGTCCTCATCCCAATATCGTTCAATCGTTTTGAAAACCCAAACATCCCGATAGCTGATCGAAGGGGCAATACTGACATATTTGAGGGCTTTGGCACTTGTGCTCATCGCAATGTCGTGCCTGATTCCTGTCCTGGCATCTTTAAACATGTCTGAGCTTCCGAACTCTTCATCTGTTGTTGTAATCCGGTTCTGAGCATTCATGTTATAAGTTACCCCAATATTCTGAATGGGGTTCTTCTTGGTCCCAACCTTCGGGGCAAATGGGAATACGCGGTCCATGTTGACGACCAGGGAAGGCAGGTTCATGTCTATGGTTTCAGTATTCGTATTCTGGGTATGCGTCATCGAGGCGTTCAAATTAAAGGGAGTCCCGACAAATTTCTTGTAATAGGAGACAGATGATGCAAAGGTGTTCACAAGGTAAAACGGGGAGCTTGCCTCATTGATGGACTCCTGGAAGAAGCTGCTGCTACCGAAATTCACAGAAGCGGCGAACCGCGAGGTCGGATTGGATTGAGTTGACTGACTGTGTGACCAACGAATGAAAAAATTCGTGGCTTTGCTGTAATCTGGAAATCCCTTCTGACTGTTGATCAGGTTCTCAAACCGAAAGCTAAAGTTTCCTGTGAACTTGTAGCGCAAGGCGTAGTTCGACTCCGCTCGAATCCCCCAGCTTCCATTTGTATAGATGTCACCCAATATGGCAAGGTCCAGATAATCGTTCACTGCGAAATAATATCCTCCGTTCTGGAGAAAGTAACCCTGATTATTATTCTGGCCCCAGGTCGGTATGATGAATCCGGAAGCCCTGCCACTGGTTATCGGGGCGTAGAAGAATGGCAGAAACAAGGGAGTTGGAACATCTGCGATTACCAGGTTGCTCATGCCTCCGACAATCTTGCTATCCGGTACGACCTTGATGTTTGAGGTCTGGATGTAGTAGTCCGGGACTTCCTTTTGCGACGTGGTGAATTTTGCCTTGTTGATGTAAAAGGTGCTGTCGTTCTCTTTCTTGGTCACGTCTCCCGTAATGATCATGCCCTGCTGCTCGGTTTTTGAATTGTAAATGATTGCTTTCTCCGTTTCAAAATTGTAGAGCAGGGAATCCTGCACGGACTCCTGGCCGCCCTGTTTGAATTGAGGACGCTGTATGTAGTTCCCAACCGAGTCGAAGATTCCGGAGGCAATCGCCAGGTTGTTCTTATAATCGATGATTATCTTTCCGGCTCTGAGCTCAATGTCCTGGTAATAGAGCTCTGCCTCGTTGTACAAGGTCGCTGTTGATGTCAAAAAGTCGTTTGAGAAATAATCCTTGGATCGGTGCGTGATGTTGTCTTCGAGATATTCCTGGGTGATCTGAAGCGAATCGGTTTTAGTGGTGTCTTGTTCTACCGGGACGACCGCAAATTCTTTGGGTCTCCTCAGACTGTCCGTTGGTTTCAATTGGACTTCAGCATTGCTTTCCTGTTGATCAATTTGCCCTGAAATCTGCTGACTTCCTAAAACAAATAATAAGATCAAGAAAAGGATGTATCTTAAATTTGTATACAATGCTATAAATGCTATTTTTGTATGAAAATGCCAATTTTTTAAAGATACAAACTTACATATATTTTTTCACTGGCATACATATATGGGGATATTTTAGACGTGTGAAAGCTATGGTGTTTAAAGGGAAAAAGAACAATTGGTCTTCATTGCGCATCGTCTTTTTAGGCTTGTTTTTCGCGCTCTCCTTTCCGGTTTTTTCGCAAATGGACGACAGCTTTATAGTCGTGCTTGATGCCGGTCACGGAGGAAAGGACCCCGGGCGTCCCGCGAAAAATTACAGCGAGAAGGACATTGCCTTGAAAATCGTTCTGGAACTAGGGAGCAAGTTAGAAGCGCTGGAGGATGTGAAAGTGGTTTACACGCGGAAGAAAGACGTGTTTTTGGAACTGAAGGAGCGTGGAAGGATCGCCAATGAAGCAGATGCTGACCTTTTTGTGTCGATTCACTGCAATGCCTTTCATACCCAGGCTGACGGTACCGAGACCTATGTATTGGGACTTCATGCAAATCAACAGAACTTTGAAGTCGCAAAGCAAGAGAACTCCGTTATCTTTTTGGAAGACAATTACCTGGAGACCTATGAGGGTTTTGATCCGAACTCGCCTGAAGCCGTCATTGGACTTACGCTCATGCAGGAGGAATTCCTCGACCAGAGCCTCATGCTTGCGAGCAATATTCAGAATAATTTCAAAAACGTTCTCAAAAGGAAAGACCGTGGGGTCAAACAGGCGGGATTTGTCGTTCTTCATCAGACCTACATGCCCAGTGTGCTCGTTGAAACAGGTTTTATCACCAATTCCCAGGAGGGCGCTTTTTTGAACTCCAAAAACGGGCAGCAGAAAGTGGCCGGGGCGATTTATGATGCCATCCGGGCGTACAAAAAGCATTTCGACGAGAACCTCGTTGTCGAGGTGGCGCCTGAACCCGCTGCCAAGGAGACCAAACCCAGGATCTACCCGGGAGTCGACTTCAAAGTGCAGATCGCGTCCGGTTTGAGAAAACTCGACCTGAAACCCTATAATTTCAGTGGACTCAAGGGGGTTGATCGGAACAA
>JAUIKV010000069.1 GCA_030430615.1 Bacteroidia bacterium | reverse complement strand
TACGGTATCGCAATTGCAGCGGTAGGGATGCTCGCGAATACAGGGATTCAGCTGGCGGTTGACGCCTACGGACCAATCTCTGACAATGCGGGAGGTATTGCAGAAATGGCGGAACTCCCAAAAGAGGTCCGAGAAAGAACAGATAAACTGGATGCAGTAGGGAATACCACTGCTGCCATCGGTAAAGGATTTGCCATTGCGTCTGCTGCGCTAACGGCACTTGCGCTTTTTGCCGCATTCATGAAAACGGCAAACGTTACTGCCATTGACGTGTCACAGCCGAATATCATGGCCGGATTGCTGATAGGAGCAATGCTTCCTTTTGTCTTCAGTGCCTTGTCTATGAATGCCGTTGGACGTGCTGCCATGGCAATGATCGAAGAGGTTCGTCGTCAGTTCAGGGACATTCCTGCCCTGCATGCGGCTTTGGAGGTGATGCGCAAGTATGATTCCGACATGTCAAAGGCAAGTGTTGAGGATCGCAAGATCTTTGATGCGGCCGACGGTGTTGCAGAATACGAAAAATGTGTTGAGATTTCAACTAAGGCTTCGATCAGGGAGATGGTTCTTCCAGGTCTGCTGGCGATTGCCGTTCCTGTGCTGATCGGTTTTGTTGGAGGTGCTGAAATGCTCGGAGGACTTCTTGCAGGTGTTACTTCAGCAGGTGTTCTCATGGCGATCTTCCAATCCAATGCGGGAGGAGCCTGGGACAATGCAAAGAAAATGATCGAGGAGCAGGGAAGAAAAGGAACCGCTGCCCACAAGGCCGCCGTTGTCGGGGATACCGTTGGAGATCCTTTCAAGGACACCTCGGGTCCTTCATTGAACATCCTCTTGAAGCTTATGTCTGTAGTGGCCCTGGTGATCGCACCAAGCATCGCCTTGGACATCGAAGAAGTAGCGGCCTACAATGAGAACAAAATTGAAACTGCTGCCCTTGTGGAAGTAGTAGAGGCTCAAGCTTCTGATGATTCAACCCTCGAGCTGAAAAGTGAGGAGACTGTAATCGTTGAGAAGACAGAATCAACTGAGGCAGCAGTAGCCACTGAGGCAGCTGATGCACCGAAATCTGCTGAAGAGAAAGAATAACATTCTCAGCGCATAATAGTTAGATGCGAACCTCGAAAGAGGTTCGCATTTCTTGTTTAAGGACCTTCCTATTTTCACTCGAAATCTTGTTTTTTAGCCCATTTTTCGTTAACTTGAAGTGTTTTGCTGAAGAGAAATGAAGATGGGTCATGAAAATTGCAAAGGGTTTTGAGGATTTCGTATCGCTTGATACGAAAAAGTCCCTGTGGGAACAGTTCCATACCGTTGCTCCGTTAGTGGTAATAGGTACGAAGGAAGAGAATGGTTTCGATCTCGCACCCAAGCACATGGTGACCCCAATCGGATTCTCGAATTATTTCGCATTTGTCTGCACCCCCCGACATCGAACCTACCACAACATCAATAGAGAGGAAAAGTTTTCAGTCAGCTATGTACGGCCCGACCAGATCCTGATGTCCTCGATCGCGGCGATGCCGCGCTGTTCTGTGGAGGATTATCCACAGGACGTGGTTGAGCATATTCCCACGGTCACTTCAAAAGACGGTGAGAGCATATTTGTAGCAGATTCCTATCTCTATTTAGAATGCAAATTGCACAGGATTTTTGATGGTTTTGACGACTACAGCATCATAACGGGTACTGTAGAAAAAGCCTTTGTCCACAAAGACTATAAGATTCATTCCGATCTGGGACAACAGGCACAGATATATAAAAATCCTCTCCTGGTCTATGTGGCCCAGGGCAGGTTCGCCGAAATCCGTGAGACGATGGCTTATCCCTATCCCAAGGATTTTGAACGATGAAGATTCTTACTCGGCGTACGTATGAAAGACATGGCCCGACATATTCAGGAATACCTTCAGGAAAGGAGAACCGAGATGGTCGAATTTCTAAAGCGTCTCGTGCGGTTTGAAACCCCCTCCCGGGATCCTGAGGCCCAAACTCCCATAATGGCTTTCATCGGAGAAAAGTTGAAAAATCTTTCTTACAAGGTCAATTTGTATCCGGGAAAAGAGACAGGAGGCTTTCTTATGGCCATGCCTTTGAACAGAAAGAAGGGGGCGCCGCTTCAACTTCTGATTGGTCATTGCGATACGGTTTGGGAAAAAAACACCCTGAGCGAGATGCCGATCATAGAAGAGGAAAACAGGCTTTCGGGACCTGGCATCTTTGACATGAAAGCCGGTTTAACCCAGATGATCTTTACATTACAGGCTATTAGGGATCTCAGCCTCGAGCTTAGTGTGACTCCCGTGCTGCTAATCAATTCGGATGAGGAAATCGGGAGTCGGGAATCTGGCTCCGCCATATGTAAACTAGCCAGGATCGCTGACAGAGCTCTTGTTTTGGAGCCCCCATTGGGATTGGGTGGCAAACTCAAGACTGAGCGCAAAGGAATAGGACGTTTTACAGTGACAGTTCGCGGCAAGCCTGCGCATGCCGGTCTTAATCCCGACAAAGGAGTAAGCGCAATCGTTGAGCTTTCCTATCAGATCCAACACCTTTTCAGCCTTAACGACTTTGAGAAAGGAATCACGGTAAATGTAGGCATGATTCAGGGAGGTTCCTCAGCCAATGTGATTGCCGAAGAAAGTCGTGCCGTTGTCGATGTGAGGGTCAGCAACATGGAAGATGCCCGCAGGATTGAGAAGGAAATCATGTCACTCAAGCCGAAACAGAAAGAAAGTGAGGTTTACGTTGAGGGATATTTCGGCCGACCTCCTATGGAGAGAACACCCAGAAACAGGAGACTCTGGAGCCTGGCCAGGGACATGGGAGACCTTTTGGGCCTCGAACTGGAGGAAGCTGCAGCGGGAGGAGGATCCGATGGGAACACAACCAGTCAATACACGGCAACTCTGGATGGGCTTGGAACCACGGGAGACGGGGCCCACGCGCGCCACGAGTATATTGTGATGGAGAAACTGGTTGAGAGAACCGCCCTGCTGACCCTCCTTGTGACGGCGCGATCTCTAACGACCCAGAAGAGCTCGGCGATGCGAAAGGAGCAGAAAGAAAAAGGTGCCATGAAACAGATAGAGGGATTGAAATAGAAAGAGTGAGTCAGAGTAAATAAATCAAAAACTTAAGAAGGAGGAGGATGAATTCAAGGTACATTTTTACGTCTATGCTAAGGATATCTGATCTGGATCAACAACCCTTTGAGGTGGAGAGATTGGAGAAGATAAAATGGAAAACGGGAGATTATGTGGTGGGTCGAATCACCGATCCAGGAACGGATAAGATACAGATAGAGCTTATCAACGGGCGCATGAGGAGTTGCATGAAGGAAGATCTTGTGATAGGCGCTCTGGGGGATCGCTATGCGACCCTGGAGGCTACGGGTAGCTGGCGCGACGTTGAAGAAGACGGGCGCATGCATTTGCTGACCGGAGCCGGGCTGTTTGGAAAGTGCACCTCGAAATCGGTGCACATGCCGAATCTCATCGAGATCGAATATGTGGGTCATGCGGTGAGAGACGGCAAAGTTTGCAAAATGGACGACTATGTCAAAACATCAGCCTATTCGAAATTTGACATTCCGGTGGTGCTCCTGGTGGGTACTTCCATGTCGGCGGGCAAGACAACCGTGGCACGAATTATTGTCAACCTGCTCAAACGCGCTGGATTGAACATTGTCGCCGGGAAACTGACAGGTGCCAGCAGATACCGAGATACGCTGTCATTGAAGGACGTGGGGGCCAATCACATTTTTGACTTTGTCGATGCGGGCCTTCCTTCTTCCATATATCCCCGTGAGAAGTACAGAAAGAAGTTAATCAATCTGCTTAGTCGCATTAACCGCGTTGGTGGAGACGTTGCCGTAATTGAGCTGGGGGCCTCACCATTGGAGCCCTACAATGGCGACGTTGCGTTCGAGGAATTGAAACCCAGTGTGAAATGCACGGTCCTTTGTGCTTCTGATCCTTATGCCGTTTACGGGGTGATGAAGAGTTTTAAAATTACTCCCGACGTTGTCAGTGGTATTGCGACCAACACCTTTGCCGGTGCAGAGCTGATAGAAAAGCTAACCGGGGTAAGAGCCTTGAATCTCATTGACCCCGAGACTTCCGCCGAGCTCAAGACCATCCTCAGTGAAAAACTGCAACTGGACCTGAACCCAAAAGTAGCAGAGCCTCAACTGTAAACTCCGTCAATCGTAAAGCAGGTATTTTTCCCTTATTGATTTGAATGCAACGAGGTCTTCCTGCCACTGATCACGGATCGAATCGGGCGAAAGCCCTTTTTCTATATTTTTCCGGAGGTCAGCTGTGCCGGCAAGCTTGACGAAAAAATCATTAAAGAACGAATCTTTCTCCTTGTGATTCTGATAAGCCTCGATCAGCCATGTCAGGTTGAGCTCAATCAGACGTTCTGTATTCTGGAGATTGCGTCCAAAGCATTTTTTTCCCTGGTGCTTTGGGTATTTGGCTCCGAAATTGGGCTCTGGCGTGAAGGTAAAGGAAAAAAGGGTCTCGGGTAGTTCCGGTGAGCCAAATATCTGGAACTGTTGATCGGTTCCACGTCCGCAACTGATCGTTGTTCCCTCGAAGAAGCAAAGGCTGGGATACAGGTTGACTGCCTTCTCGTTGGGCAGGTTGGGCGAAGGTTTGATTGGGAGTATGTAGGGTGTTTCGTGGTCATAGCCTTCAAGCTCAATCACCGTCAGTTCGCATTGAATACCATTGTCCAGCCATTTTTCCCCGTTGATCATCCGGGCGTATTCTCCAATCGTCATGCCGTAGACAACAGGTACCGGGTGCATGCCCACAAAGCTTCTGAATTCAGTTTTCAAAACCGGACCGTCTACGTAGTGCCCGTTCGGATTCGGTCGGTCAAGGACGATCAGTGGAATTTTGTTTTCCGCACAGGCCTCCATGATGTAGTGGAGGGTAGAGAGATAAGTGTAAAATCGCACCCCGACGTCTTGAATGTCAAAGACGACAAGATCGATTCCCGCGAGTTGCTCACTGCTGGGCTTTTTGTTTTTGCCGTAGAGTGAAATGATGGGAAGCCCGGTTTTTGGGTCTTTCTGGTCCTCAACTTTTTCCCCCGCATCCAACTGCCCTCTAAATCCGTGTTCAGGGGCAAAGACTTTTGAAATATTGATCCCGAGCGTCATCAGGGAGTCCACCAGGTGTATATATCCTGTGCCTGAGGAGTTTCGAATGACCGAGGTCTGATTCGCCACAATGGCAATTTTCTTATCTGTCAGTTGGTCAAGGTAATCCTGGGTATTGAAGGCACCTGGCACCGGTTCTGCAATCGCATCCGTGTTACACGACGTTGAGAGGACGACAATGATGAGAAGAAGAAGAGACCGAAGCATGTGTAAAGATAGAAATTTTAAGGGTTTGGGAAATATTTGCCAATAGTCTACCTTTGGTTTTTGTTTCTCAGGATGCGCAAACTTCTATTTCTGGTCCTTTTGATAAGCTCATGTGCTAAAGCCCAGAGTGACAGCACTTTCGTGGATGCCAGATACCTCGAAGACCAGATCTACCTCAATCTCACATATATAGCCTTGCTCAATACCCCGCCCCCAATTGCTCAATCGGGTTTCTCTTTTGGCCTGGGAGGTGGTTTTATCAAGGACTTTCCGGTTAACTCAAGACGGAATATCGGCTTTGGTGCAGGACTTGGCTATGGATTCAACAACTATTATTTCAACGTGAGATTCGAGAATGAAGATCCGGACACAGAGCAGACGGTTTTGAACAGCAAGATCATGCTGCATGTAGTGGAATTGCCTCTGGAGTTGCGTTTCAGAACTTCAACAGCAACTCGCTACAAGTTTTGGAGGTTCTATCCTGGATTCAAGATGTCCTATGTTTTTGCCGAGAACCTGAGCCTGGGAAAGAATGATGATTTTGACGTGGGTGAAGTAGTGGAGTATAATGATTTTCTCTACGGTCTCACGTTTTCAGCAGGCTATAACAAGTGGAACATCCACGTCTACTATGGCTTGAACGACCTGCTCACCAACAAATCACAGAACGACTACGAATTTGCCATCACCGAATTCAGGATAGGACTTGTTTTTTACGTGTTCTGACGTCCTGCAAACAGGCAACTGACTAAATCAAAGTATACACCTCGTAGCTGATCCACTGAGCTAGAACGCCAACAAGGAAGCCAATGTAGACTTCTCCGGGCTTATGCGCATTGAGGGATAGACGCGCAACACCGATCAGTCCGGCTATCAAAAACAAGCTCGCAAGGAGCGAGTTGAAGTTGAGTTGGTACTCGAAGCTCATGATCATTACAAAACCTATTATACCGCCGATTCCAATCATGTGCAGACTGGATTTGATGCGAAGCGCGAAGAACAGGTAGGTCAGGCTGAGAGCCAATGCGATGCCGAAAAAAGAAAAGGCCAAGAGATCAACAATTCTTATGTGAAGCAAGGTTCGTCCGATCAGGAAAGACAATATGATGAAGAACAGGATGGGGAACTTGCGCTCTTCAATGGTTCTCAGGTGGTAGTCTTCAATCAGGTTGACCTTCTTGAGCAGGGTCAGCAACAATACAGGTATGATGTAAGTACTGACGAAGACGATCAGAAGAATGATGTACTCCTGTTGCTTTACCATGTGCTCCGGACTGAGATACAGGTAGAGAAAAGTTCCCAGGAAGGAAAATAGCAAGGGGTGCAGGAGATAGGAAATCAATTTGTAAAAAAACATGCTCAGAGGATCTTTTTTCTTAGCCGCGCAACAGGAATGTCCAGCTGCTCCCTGTATTTGGCAACGGTCCTTCTGGCGATGAGATAGCCTTTTTCCTTCAGGAGATGAGACAGCTTCTCGTCGGTAAGGGGTTTCTTCTTGTCCTCTTTCTCGATCTCAGTCTGCAGGATTTTTTTTATTTCACGAGTTGAGATGTCTTCACCCTGTTCATTCTTCATGGATTCGGAGAAGAATTCTTTGATGAGTTTGGTCCCATAGGGCGTATCGACATATTTGCTGTTGGCCACACGGGAAACGGTCGACACATCCATTCCGATCTGATCCGCGATGTCTTTGAGCACCATGGGTTTCAACTTTCTTTCGTCACCGGTGAGCAGGTACTCCTGCTGGTAATGCATAATGGCATTCATGGTCACCATCAGGGTTTGCTGCCTCTGTTTAATGGCGTCGATGAACCATTTGGCGGCATCCAGTTTCTGCTTGATAAACATCACGGCATCCTTCTGGGTCTTGGTCTTGTCCTTGGATTCGGCATATCCCTTCAGCATATTGTCGTACTCCTTGGAGATATGCAGACTGGGAGCGTTTCGGGCATTCAGGCTGAGTTCCAGGTTGCCTTCATTGATCCTTATGGTAAAATCCGGAACGATGTGTTCGATCGCAGCCAGGTTACCGGAAAAGGCTCCACCCGGTTTGGGGTTGAGTTTTTCGATTTCGTGAATGGCCTCTTTGAGCTGCTCCTTGCTGATGTCCAATCGCTGCGCCAGCTTCTCGTAATGCTTTTTGACGAAGAGCTCAAAGGAGTTTTCCAGGATGTCAATGGCCAGGATTCGCTCCGGAGTTTCCTCTTTTCTTTTGAGTTGAAGGAGAAGACATTCTTTCAGACTTCGGGCCCCGACGCCAGCCGGATCCAGTTGCTGAACCATGCCGAGTATCTTTTCAACCTCATCCCGATCCGTGAAGATGTTTTCCGAAAAAGCGAGATCATCCACGATGTCGTCAAGCGTTCTGCGGATATACCCGTTCTCATCAATGCAACCCACTACAAATTCAGCGATGATCTCCTCCTGGGGCTCCAGGCTGAAGGTGTGCAATTGATTGACCAGATGCTGATTAAAGGTAATTCCCCCGGAATACGGGATCTGATTGTCCTCATCATCTGCTGAATAATTGTTCGACTGCAGTTTGTAGCTGGGAATCTCGTCGTCGCTGAGGTAATCGTCAATGTTGATCTCCGTCTCTATGCTTTCGGTGCCGGTATCATCATACTCCTGCTCCTGGTTGTCAGCGAACTCATCTGTCTCCTCCTTCCCGCTTTCCAGGGCCGGGTTCTCCTCGATCTCCTGTGCCAGCTTTTGCTCAAAAGCCTGGGTGGGCAGCTGAATCAATTTCATCAGCTGAATCTGCTGAGGAGATAATTTCTGCTGGAGTTTCTGTTGAAGACTTTGTCTGAGCATAGAACCTTTCCTTTCGGATAAAGTTACGAAAAAAGATCGTCAGGCAGAAAGGGTCAATGTCCTAAAATATAAGCTAGAATTCAGCATTTTGGGGTGTTCTGGGGTAAGGGATCACGTCTCTGATGTTCCCCATTCCGGTCGCAAACTGTACCATCCTCTCAAAGCCCAGGCCGAATCCTGAATGCACTGCCGTACCAAATTTTCTCAAGTCGAGATACCACCAAAGCTCCTTTTCATCAATGCCAAGTGCCTTTATCTTCTCCTTCAGCACGTCCAGCCTTTCTTCCCGCTGGCTGCCTCCGACGATCTCGCCAATTCCCGGAAACAGGACATCCATGGCCCGTACTGTTTTGCCGTCATCGTTGAGTCGCATATAAAAAGCCTTGATGTTTGCCGGATAGTCAAAGAGGATCACGGGAGCCTTGAAGTGCTTTTCCACCAGGTAACGCTCGTGCTCGCTTTGCAGGTCGGCACCCCAGGTATCAATTGGGAACTTGAATTTCTTTTTCTTGTTGGGCTTGCTGTTCCTGAGGATTTCTATGGCCTCGGTGTAGGTCACTCGTTTGAAGTTGTTGTCGATGATGAAGCTAAGCTTCTCTCGAAGCGGCATATCGCTGCGTTCTGCAATCGGCTTTCTCTTCTCTTCGTCGAGCAGTCTTTTCTCCAGAAACTCGAGGTCTTCCTGGCAGTTTTCCAGGATATATCCCAGGATGCTCTTGATGAAATCCTCGGCGAGATCCATGTTCGCATCCAGGTCGTAGAAAGCCATCTCGGGCTCGATCATCCAGAATTCGGCCAGGTGCCTTGAGGTGTTGGAGTTCTCCGCCCGGAATGTCGGGCCGAAGGTATAGACTTTTCCCAGTGCCATGGCATAGGTCTCCGCTTCCAGTTGACCTGAAACGGTAAGGTTGGTCTCCTTGCCGAAAAAATCTTCGGTAAAATCGATGTCACCCTGCTCATTGAGCGGTGGGTTTTTTTTGTCGAGTGTACTGACACTGAACATCTCCCCGGCGCCTTCAGCATCCGAACCGGTGATGATGGGGGCGTGAAAATTGTAGAAACCGTTCTCGGTAAAATATTTGTGGATGGCAAAAGACAAGGCTGACCGCACTCGCATTACCGCGCTAAAGGTGTTTGTCCGGATTCTCAAATGAGCATTCTCCCTCAAAAACTCCATGGAGTGCTTCTTGGGTTGAATGGGATACTCCTCGGGGCTGGAATCACCCAGAACTGCAAGTTCCGAGACCTGGACCTCCACTTTTTGCCCGCTGCCCATGCTTTCGGCGAGCGTACCCTTTATTTCCAGGGCCGCCCCTGTCGTAATGCGTTTCAAAACATCTTCCGGGGTGTTCTCAAAATCGAGAACGCATTGCACGTTCCTGATCGTAGAGCCGTCGTTCAAAGCGATGAAACGATTGCTTCTGAAGGTTCTTACCCATCCTCTTACAACGATCTCCTGCAGGAATTTGTCAGACTGCAAGATCTCAGCCACGCTATAGTTTTGCATCCTTAAATTTTTAGGTGCCAAAGATACACAATGAAAGAGGAAATGAAAGGGATATCATTTCAAAATTTCCAGTAGGTACTGCCCGTAGCCACTCTTGATCAGGGGCTCGGCTATGGATCTAAGCTGAGCTTCATCGATAAATCCTTTTCTATAGGCGATCTCTTCAATGCACCCGATTTTCAGACCTTGTCGCTCCTCGATGACCTGCACAAACTGCTGGGCCTGAATCAGGGAATTGAACGTGCCTGTATCAAGCCAGGCCGTTCCGCGACCCAGCGCCACTACGTTTAATGTTCCTTCGTCGAGGTATGCCCTGTTGATGTCTGTGATCTCGTATTCTCCTCTTTTTGAGGGTTTGATGCTCTTTGCTTTTGCCACGACCGAGTTGTCATAGAAGTATATGCCGGGCACCGCGTAATTGGATTTGGGTTGAGAGGGTTTCTCCTCAATGGAGATGACTTTGCGGTCTTTGTCGAACTCAACCACACCGTAGCGCTCGGGGTCGCTTACGTGATAGGCGAATACCACGCCGCCGTCTGTTTGGGCTGCGCTTTTCAGCGTGCGTTCCAGCTCGGTTCCGTAAAAAATATTGTCTCCAAGTATCAGAGCCACTTTGTCGTCACCTATGAATTCCTCACCGATGACAAAAGCCTGGGCCAGGCCGTTGGGCACTTCCTGCACAGCGTATTCAAACCGGCAACCCAGGTTCTTTCCGTCTCCCAGCAGTCGCTCGAATAGGGGCAGGTCCTGGGGAGTGGAAATTATGAGCACCTCCCGAATCCCGGCTAGCATGAGCACTGAAAGCGGGTAGTAGATCATGGGCTTGTCATAGATCGGCATGAGCTGTTTGCTGATCGAGAGCGTTAGCGGGTGCAATCGCGTTCCGCTTCCTCCTGCTAAAATGATTCCTTTCATAACGCTGTGCTAGTTTTCTTCATCATCTTTGGGAATGATGGCAATTGATGGTTTCTTGAATGTTTTCTTGTTCGCGATCTTCGACTCCAGGGACAACAGCAAGGACGGCAGCAACAATAAGTTCGCGACCATGGCGAAGAGAAGGGTTACCGATACCAGGCCGCCAAGGGCCTTGGTGCCTCCAAAACTCGATACGGTAAAGATCAGGAACCCGAAAAACAGCACCACGGAGGTGTAGAACATGCTCACCCCGGTTTCCCGCAAGGCGGCATAAACTGATTTTCGCACCTGCCATTTGTGGGCAATGAGCTCCTGCCTGTATTTGGCGAGGAAGTGTATCGTGTCGTCTACTGAGA
>JAUIKV010000068.1 GCA_030430615.1 Bacteroidia bacterium | reverse complement strand
TCAACTCTACACGACACTCCGACTTGAATCTCCCATGTCTTGGGGAGCCTGGGCCATGTTGCTGACTACCCCGCTCTCCTATTTGTGGGTTGTGACTTATTACTCTGAGTTTGCTAAAAACCCTTCTAAGAGAATCAAATTGTTGAGCCAACTGGAGTCATTCCTACGTCCTTACAGGAAGCACATGGCATTCGCACTGATTCCGCTTTCCCTGATCGTAGGAATATACACAGGCATTCTGCTCTCGGCATTCAATGCCAGACCTCTTTGGAACAATGGGGTGTTGGGGCCACTGTTCCTCACTTCTGGCCTCACTACAGGGGCAGCCACCATCATGCTGTTGTCCAAATCAGCCTATGAACGAAATCTTTTCACCCGGATTGTATTCACACTTGTTTTGTTGCAGCTTGGACTTATCATTCACATGCTCATGGGAATGAATGCCGGATCCCAGGTTCAACTCGAGGCTATGCAGCTGCTATTCAGTGATGAGTACAT
The DNA here is from genome assembly GCA_030430615.1 of Bacteroidia bacterium. Classification (GTDB taxonomy): domain Bacteria; phylum Bacteroidota; class Bacteroidia; order Flavobacteriales; family Flavobacteriaceae; genus Lutimonas. The sequence goes on along the minus strand of JAUIKV010000068.1, from coordinate 10,502 downwards.
TGTCATGTTCTTTGGGTTCGTGGTCGTTCTAGGCCTTATGGTGCCCGCACTTATTGAATTCGTCGAAATTCTCGGAAAAAAGGTGCCGTCTGTAATCCCATTCACACTGATTCTAATCGGTGGACTTGTGTTTCGATTTGTGATCGTCGAAGCCGGTCAACTAACCAGATACCTTTATTAGAGGCTAGATTCAAGCGGACCATTTAATCTTAGAAAAATGTACCACGACAAAAAAACAATACTGACTAAATCACTCCTGATAACCTTTGCCGCAATACTGATTTTTTTGGCCAGCAGCTTTTTCGTTGGCCCAAAGGATCAAAGTCAGACGGAGCCGGATCCGGCTTCCCTTCTTTCCAATTCAATCAGTCGCGAGCGCTATATTTCAACAGATGAACTTGCACACAAGATTATCACCGGGGACCCATCACTAAGAATCGTTGATATTAGAGACTCTGAGCGTTTTCGGTCTTATTCCATTCCAGGAGCAGTGAACATTCCACTGAACAAAGTGCTCGACAGGGATAATCAAGACTTCCTGAATCGAAATGAATATGAGATCGTGCTTTATTCCGATGAGAACTTTTACGCGGATCAAGCCTGGATTCTCTGCAACAGGATAGGTCTAAGAAATCTGCGGGTTTTAGATGGTGGCATGCATTCATGGTTCAATACCATTATCAATCCAACTAATCCAGAAGAAAAATCCCCAAAGATCGATCATGAAAAGTATTCATTCAGAAAATCGGCAAGCATGTTCTTTGGCGTGGCTTACCCCGATGCGGTGAAGGCGAGACCGACAGAACCAAAACCAAAACGCAAGACTGTAGCCCCGGTGAAAAAGAAAAAGAAAAAAATGCCGGAAGGCGGATGTTGATGGAATAGACCACCATATAGTAAATCGAACATTTAAGTCTCATGAAAAAAAGAAAATCAAATATAGCAGCAATCTTCGCAGTAATTTCCGCTGTACTTGCTTCTGCAACCTTGACCCAGTGCAATAACCCCAATTCTTCCTATTCTCAGAGTGCTGAGGAAATTCTGAATATGATTGACTCGACCAAATACACCATGTCCCTCGATCTCGTTAACAGTGATGATTTCGCACTGATCGATGTCAGGAGCCCCTATGAGTATGAAAAAGGTCATATCGACGGAGCGGTGAATGTCTACTCGTCCGAATTGCTTGAACCGGGCCACCAAAAGACTCTCAATGAATTCCTAATGGATGGGAAGATATTGCTCTTATACGCAAATGAGCCAGACGAAACCCTTCCTGTATTCATGACTCTCAGTCAGCTCGACATGGGGCCGGTCAAGATTTTGGAAACCAAGAACTATTTTGACAAGGACAAGTTCATTACTGTTCCGGTAGAGATCGAAAAACCTACTCCGAACATCAAGGAGTTCATTCAGATGTCTGTAGAAGAAGTCGCTCAAGCAAAGAAACAGACTGCAAATACAGTCACTCCTCCACCTGTAAAAGTAGCCCCAAAAAAGAAAAAGAAGAAGACAGTGCCTGAAGGAGGATGTTAATCTAACCTCCTCAGTATTTAGTTGATTGTTTTGATAGAGACCCCACATTTCTGTGGGGTCTTTTTTTGATTCAAATCGGCTAAAACGTATCGTGAGTTTCATTAGAATGTAACTCACGATACAGAGTTAACTCATTCTGTATTAGCACTTAATGATAAATGTCATAATTATTACACAAGCTCAATTCTACTTTTAACCAGAGTAAAAACAAATATCTAATTGAATCATAAATTTTTGAATCATGAAAAAGCAAATTTTCTATCTGCTAGCTTTTGTTCTTCCGCTCTCATTTGCGATCAGTGGTTTTTCAAAAGTTAAAGAAAGTAATCCCAAACCTCTGTCTTCGACAAGCGAAACTGAAATCTTACTGGAGTTTCTCGAGGCAAATCGCAACTTCATAAATACTGACGAGGCACCTGCCCTTGTATCCGCAGATGAGGTAAAAAAGAACCTGAAGAACCCAAAGTATCACATCATTGATATACGCAGTGACAGTTGGTTCGATTATGGTCATCTCAAGGATGCCAATAACGTAAAATCCAGTGATCTTCTCAACTACTTTGAAAAAAGCATCACCCCATCCGATTTTGACAAAATCGTGCTGATCTGTTATTCCGGACAGTCAGCAGCCTACTTTACCAGCTTGTTGAGAATTGCCGGATACGACAATGTCCATAGCATGAACTGGGGAATGAGCTCCTGGCGTGTAGACTTCGCGGAAAACTCCTGGCTAAAAAACACCAAGAACGATTTTGCAGACAAGGTGGAAACCAGTGCGAACGAAAAAGGAACCAAAGGAACCCTGCCACAGCTCAACACAGGAAAAACTGAGGCTGAAGCCATTCTTCGTGCTCGCCTTGAAGAATTATTTGCCACGCCATACAAAGAGTCCATTGCAAAGTCCTCAGACATTTTTGCAAATCCCGATCAATACTATATCGTGGATTACAACCGACTGGATCGATACGAAAAAGGGCATATCCCGAATGCAATACAATACCAGCCCAACGGATCATTGACTTCAACAGCAGATCTCTTGACTCTTCCTACCGACAAAAAAATTGTAGTCAATGGAACAACTGGTCAGGAAACTGCTTACGTGGTTGCGTATCTGAAAGTGTTGGGTTATGACGCATCAAACATTGCCTATGGGGCTAACAGTTATATGCACAAGACCCTGAAAGACAATGGCTGGGGCGCTTTCACCAAGAAAGAAGTCAACATGTACCCGGTGATTGAATAGTTCCAATACTCTTATTAACACCAACAAAAAATGAAAATAGAACTCACAGTTAATTCAAAAATTCAAATTATGAAAAGATTTAGTTTATATCTGATCGGCCTCCTGTTATTCTCAGGATTCCTTCTGACTTCCTGTGACCGGGGTGACGATATTCTCGAGGAGAATCCAATTTTCAAACCTACGTTTGAAACGCTCAAAGAACATATGTTGACCAACAACCTGGACATCGGCTATATTCTATCTGGGCCTGATGGCGGTACCAAGTTTGTTGCAGGAGCACCAGCTGAAGCTGACCTCGATGCGTTTTTGAACAAATACTCGATTATTGACATTCGCTCTGCCGCTGACTTCGCCAAAGGTCACATTGCCGGGGCAAAAAACGTTCCTTTCTCGAATATTCTCGATGAAGCCGCAAACGCTTCAAAGCAGATTCTTGTGGTCTGCTATACCGGGCAAACCGCTTGCTATGCTGTATCGCTCCTTCGTCTTTATGGTTATCCCACAGCTCAGGCTCTGAAATGGGGTATGTCTGGCTGGAATCCTGAAACTGCGGGCCCATGGAACAATAATACGGGTGATGCGGCACAAGGAAACGCCAACTGGTCATATGATGGCGCTCCATCGAATACCGTTTTCGATGACCCCGACATCTCCAGCTTGTCTCAGGACGGATCTGAGATTCTCAGAAAACGCGTCGAAGACGTTGTGGCTGCCGGATTCAAAACAGCGAAAGGAGGAGACGTGCTTTCCAACCCATCCAACTATTTCATCAACAATTATTTCTCTGCTACAGATTACGGTGCCTTCGGTCATATCAAAGATGCCTTCAGGATCAAGGAAGAGCTGAAACTCGAGGGAGACGGCTACAAGGCCCTTGACTCAGGTGAGAATGCCAAGTTGATCACCTATTGCTACACAGGACAGACATCAGCGGTTATGACAGCATGGCTCAGAGTTTTAGGCTATGACGCCTACAGCATGACCTTCGGCATGAATGGGGTATACCACTCGAATCAAGCCTGGAGTGCAAACCAATGGGGAGTAGGGTCTTCTGTACCTAAGAATCTTCCCCTGGTTAAATAATTCAACCTCAAAACTGTCGAGATGAAAAAAATTGAATGGATTTTGCTGATTGCAGCAACGTTGATCTTCACGACCTCTATGTTCGCACAGGGCTGTGAAGCAGATGATCCCAGCGATACATTAGCCCCTCCGAAAATTAAGATTTTCGGATATCTTCAACCGGAATACCAGTATACACAAGGGGATCCGGGAGAGAGCACCTTCACTTTCAGACGAGCGCGAGTCGGAGTCCGGGGACGCGTCCTTGATGATTTCACTTATTACTTCATGCTTGAAGCTAGCCCCTTTATCGGTGGTCAAACACCAGGAGTCTATCTTATGGATGCTTTTATCACCTGGGATCGCTTCGATTGGGCAAAGATCTCCATGGGTTCCTATAAGCAACCCTTCGGATTGGAAGTTTTTGGAACCGGATGCCACAGTCTGGTAACTATAGATCGTGCCATTGTCTCTGATCAACTTGTAATTCCTCAACGCGATTATGGTCTCATGTTGTTAGGAGGTGATACGACGACTCGTTTCACCTATGCCGTAGCCGTAATGAACGGCAGTGGTCTTTTAATCAAAGATGAAAACAACAAGAAGGATTTCGTAGGTCGTGCAACATACCAATTATTTGATTGGATGCACCTCGGTGCCAGTTTCCGATATGGATATCCGGTCCCCAATGACAATGATTCGGACCGAACCACATGGGGAGGAGAAATTCGACTGGACTTCAACAACCTCCATATACAGGGCGAATACATTGAAGACGAAGGTGCCTATAACCGGGCTGCCGATGCAGGATGCGGCGCTGAGCCGCTGGAATTGGGTGAGCGTCGCGCCGGTGCCTATGGCATGGTTTGGTATGACACAAAATGGAACCTGCAGCCTGTATTCAAATACGAATACTTCGATCAGGACCTCGACGTGAAGGACATTCCAAATGCCTATAGCGAAAGGATGACGATCGGACTGAACTATTTCTTCAGTAAAAATGTCAGAGTTCAATTGAATTATCAAGCGAATATCGAAACGGTTATCAATGAAGATAACGACAGATTCTTAGCCCAAATTCAAGTTAGGTTCTAATTATCTATTTGTTTTGCTTGAATGCAATCAGAGTATACTCTGGTGGAAAACTCTTTAACCCGTTTAAAGAGTTTTTCTTTTTTTGGTATCAATTGATACTCATTCCAAAGAATTCTTGGAACGAATTTCTTTTTACGCTAACTTCGTGGGGATTTCTTGAATACAAAACCGAATGAATGCCCAGGAAGCCCTTTTAAGAGAGAAGCTCGACGACTATTACACCGGTATTTTCGAATCAGAACTGGTAGATCAGATTTTAAAAGTCGGATTCCTCGACAAATACAAACAAGGTGAAATTCTGATTGACATCGGGGAGAACATGACCCATATACCTTTAATATTGAGTGGCTCGGTGAAGATCATCCGCCAGGAGAAGGAGGGTGATGAGCTGGTTCTCTATTTCCTTGAAAAGGGAGATACCTGTGCCATTTCATTCATCAATTGCATCAACAGAAAGCAAAGCATCTTCCGTGCTGTCGTAGATTCCAATGCCGAAGCCATCTTTCTTCCTGTGGAACACATCGATGAGTGGCTCGCCAAGTACCAGTCCTGGAGACATTTTATCATCGACAGCTATCACTTCCGACTCATTGAGATGGTGGAATCCATAGATGGTCTCGCCTTCATGAATATGAACCAACGACTCATGAAATATCTGGGTGACAAGGCCAAAGTACAAAACAAACAGGACTTGGAAATTACACACCAGGAGATTGCTGATGATCTCAACACGTCCAGAGTGGTTGTTACTCGACTGCTCAAGCAGCTGCACAACGATGGAAAGGTCTACTCCACCCGCAGTCGAGTGCGAGTCAATGAGTTTTGACATTCTTCAAAACGCATCGATCATTTTAAGGTAGTCGTGTTCTGAAATTACAGGTATTCCCAGGCTCTCGGCTTTTACCTTCTTGCTGGGTCCCATATTTTCACCAGCGATGACATAGTTGGTCTTTTTGGAAATGGATCCCGTAACCTTTCCTCCATGGTCTTCAATCGACTTTTTCAATTCATTGCGTGACAGCACCTCAAACACACCCGAGACCACGAAGGCTTTTCCGTCAAGGACATTCGACTGCAAAGTCATCTCTTGCTCGCTCAAAGCCATTTGAACCCCATAGTCGCGCAGGCGACGAACAAGTTCCTGGTTGGATTCCAAAGAGAAAAATTTGAGGATGCTCTGAGCGATCTTGTCACCAATTTCATCCACCGTTGTCAACTGTTCGAAGGTAGCCTCCATGAGCTGATCGATACTCTTGTAGTGCCTAGCCAGCTTCTTGGCTACGGTCTCCCCGACAAATCGAATTCCCAAAGCAAACAATACTTTTTCAAAAGGTACTTGAGTCGAATTTTTGATTCCTTGAATCATGTTGGCAGCCGATTTCTCAGCCATGCGCTCCAACGGAATGATGTCCTCCTCGGTCAGTTCGTATAAGTCTGCATAGTTGCTGATCAGATGGTTCCTGTAAAGAAGTTCAACCGATTCAGACCCTAAACCGTCAATGTCCATGGCCTTGCGACTCACGTAGTGCTGAATCCTTCCGGTAATTTGTGTCGGGCATCCAAATTCATTGGGGCAGAAATGCTTGGCGTCGCCTTCTTTCCGTTCGAGAGGGGTGTGACAGTCAGGGCATTCAGAAATGTATTCGATAGGTTGAGCCTCGCTTGAGCGGGCCGTAAGGTCCACACCAGTTATTTTAGGTATGATCTCGCCCCCCTTTTCCACGTAAACCTCATCACCCAGCCTCAGATCGAGCTTCTCAATCTGATCCGCATTGTGCAGAGACGCTCTTTTGACCACTGTACCCGCTAGCTCTATGGGTTCCAGGTTGGCCACCGGGGTTATTGCCCCTGTTCTGCCCACCTGATAACTCACGCTGTTCAGCCGGGTTCTGGCCTGTTCGGCTTTGAACTTGTAGGCCAGGGCCCAACGCGGTGATTTTGAAGTGTAGCCCAATTCCTCCTGGTAATCGAGTGAATTGACCTTGATCACTACCCCGTCGGTCTCATAGGGAAGACTGTTCCGGTGTTCATCCCAATAGGTCAAAAACTCAAAAATCTCTTCAGATGTTTTGCAAATCCTGAGTGTCTCCGGCACCTTGAATCCCTGTTGAGAGGCGTATTTCAGAGCTGCATAATGTGTGCGAAACGAATTATTATCTGAAACCAACTGGTACAAGAGGCAGTCCAGTGGTCGATCCGCCACCTCAGCACTGTCCTGCAATTTCAGGCTTCCACTCGCCGTATTTCTGGGATTTCGATATGGATCCTCCCCGGCTTCTACGCGCTCGCGATTCATCTTTAAAAAACCTTCCAAGGGAAGAATGATCTCTCCGCGTATTTCGAAAGAGGCCTTTTCTCCATCCTTTAAAACAAGCGGAAGAGATCGAATGGTTTTTACATTGGCCGTTACATCATCGCCTCTTACACCATCGCCCCGGGTCACGGCTCTCGTGAGTTTCCCCTTTTCGTAAGAAAGATTGATCGAGGCCCCGTCGTATTTTAACTCACAAGTGTACTCCACATCCGACCGTCCTAAAATTTTCTCGACCCGCTTCTGCCATTCAATCACCTCTTCACGGGAATAGGAATTATCCAGCGAATACATTCTGTTTTTATGATCAACGGTCCTGAATTTTTTGGTCACCTCACCCCCGACACGTTGAGTTGGAGAATTGGGGTCGTAAAATTCAGGGTGCTCTGACTCCAGTTTGACAAGTTCCTCGAGCTTGATGTCGAACTCGTAGTCGGAGATGACGGGCTGATCCAGAACATAGTACCTGTAATTGTGCTCCCGAAGCTCTTCTCTGAGCTCGATAATTCTTTTCTGGTCGGAGGTCATAATGGTTCTAAAATTTGAATTTAAAAATACTCCTTTTTTCCATAGTTCACTCGACGCGCGGATTTTCTTACAAAATTTTTCAGAAGTATATGTCACATAAGTTACTGAAAATAGTGACGTTACGCGCAAAAGTATGACTTTCGTCACGTTTTGATCTCTGACCCGACTCTATCTTTGTACTATAATTTTAACATAGCCGTCGGAAAGGTCATTTTATCTGGAAGACATAACATCTAACAATAATATCATGAAAAAATTAGTGATTTTAGGTGCCGGTACTGCAGGCACAATGATGCTCAACAAATTGCATCATGAACTGGATAAAGATGAATGGGAAATCACTATTGTAGATCAATACAAAACCCATTATTATCAACCCGGGTTTTTGTTCATTCCTTTTGGAGTTTATAGCAAGAAGGACGTGATTAAGCCTAAATACGACTTCTTCCCTCCTGGTGTAAATGTAATCTTCAGCCCAATAGACAAGATTGTAGGCGATGAAAACAAGGTTCTACTGGACGATGGACAGGTACTGAACTATGACTTTTTGATCATCGCGACAGGAACCGAGACAAGACCTTCCGAAACTGAAGGACTGCAAGACAAACTCTGGTACAAAGACATCTTCGACTTTTATACCGTTGAAGGTGCCGTGGCCTTGCATAAACGTTTTAAAGACTGGGAAGGTGGAAAACTGGTTATGTGCATCCCTGAGCTGCCTTATAAATGCCCTGTCGCTCCTATTGAGTTCGTCTGCCTTGCTGAGGCGTATTTCGCAGAAAGAGGAATGAGAGACAAGGTGGATATCTCTTATGTCACGCTCATGCCTGGTGCCTTTACCAAGCCCGTTGCATCGAAAGTTTTGGGAGACTTGCTTGAGGAAAAGAATATAGAGGTTGTTTCAGACTTCTACCTGAGTCACGTAGACAATGAGAACAAGAAAATCGTGTCCTATGACGAGCGCGAAGTGGATTTTGACATTTTGACGATAGTTCCTGTGAACATGGGATCCGACATGATTGAAAGAAGCGGTCTGGGAGACGACATGAATTACGTCCCTACAGACAAGCATACGTTGCAATCCAAGCAGTTTGAAAATATTTTCGTCATTGGTGATGCTTCGAACATTCCAACTTCCAAAGCCGGATCAGTGGCCCATTTCGCCGCGGAGATTCTGACGGAAAACATCCTGGCAGCTATGGAAGGGAGAGAAATGCCCGCCAAATTTGACGGTCATGCGAACTGTTACATCGAAACCGGTCACGGAAAAGGTGCTCTCATTGACTTCAATTATGAGACCGAACCGCTTCCGGGAACCTTCCCGCTACCCGGTATAGGCCCCTTTGGTTTGCTCAAGAACACCAAGATGAACCACTACGGAAAAATGTTGTTCAGATGGATTTACTGGCACATACTTCTTAAGGGAAGAGAATTGCCGGTTGAAGCCGACATGACAATGGCAGGAAAAATAAGGGTTTAAATTGATGATCATGGAAGCAGTAGCAGATAAGAGACTTGAGCAGCGCATTGACGCGCTTGACAAGAAGATGGACCTGATCCTGGAATACGTTCATCATCAGAAGATGAATTCGAACATGATCGAGGATTTGGTAAGCGACCTGAGCATCGTAGGCAAAGATGCTTATGACGCGACTGTGGAGGAGCTAGACAAAAGACAAGTTGTTCTGGACTCATCAGAAGTCACAGATCTGGCCATTTCCTTCTTGAGAAACATCGGCAATATAAAAACGGTTCTGGACACCCTCGAGATGGCTGTTGATTTAGGCAAGGAAGTTGGTCCGATCGCCAATGAGGTCATTATCGACTTCACCAGGCAGATGAACGAATACGACCAAAAAGGCTATTTCAGATTCTTCAAGGAATTCGGTCCGATCATCGACAATATAGTGAAGGGTTTCAGTCCGGAAGACCTCAAAGGACTGGCCGACAATATTGTTTCAATCCTGAACACGTTCAAAGAAATGACACAACCCGAGGTTCTGGATACCATGCAGAACGCCATAAAGGCTTTCAACAGTATGGAAACAGAGACCGTTCCTTCTTATTCCGTCTGGAAGCTCATGCGTGAGATGAACAGTCCGGAAATGAAAAAAGCGCTCGGATATGGAATCACCTTCATGAAAAACGTTTCCAAAGACGTGAAAGTCGAAGGTTAGCATGAAATAAAATTCAAATTATATAAGAATAAGAGTTCAATAATAATATCAAATAATAAACTAAATACTACTATTATGGCTGTAAAAACAATCGCAGGTGCACAAGTAAACGTTTCAGAAGAAGGATATCTGGAAGATATGAACCAGTGGAACGAAGACGTCGCAAAGGAATTGGCAAGTGAAGTAGGCATAGAGCTTACCGACAAGCACTTTGAGGTTCTAAACTATCTGAGAGAAAAAACCGAAGCCGGTGAGGCATTGACTATCCGCAAGGTTGGAAAGTCAGGGATTACCGACATCAAAGGGCTTTATAAATTGTTCCCAAAAGGGCCTTTGAAGTTCTCTTCGAAGATTGCTGGAATTCCGAAACCCGCAAGTTCGCATCCCTAATCGTCACGCGAGTGAGTTGTTCATCAAAATCGATGAGTAACGGATCGCCACCTGTAGCGATCGAGAGGCCGCCACCATCCAAGCCACTAAAGTCACCCGCCGTCACTTGATCCGCTGGATCGAACGCTTGGTTAATTTCGACGGTAATATCGGAAAGTGT
>JAUIKV010000067.1 GCA_030430615.1 Bacteroidia bacterium | reverse complement strand
ATAATTTCCCAGGAGTCCATTTCCCGAGCAGATGCCCAAAAATGGAAAATCCGACGGGATCACCTGGTCGAACAAGTCACTGAAAAAGGCTTCTACATTTTTTTGAACCAAACTTTTTTTAAACTCACGGGATGAAACGTCAAAAGGGCTGCCTCCGGCAATGATGGCGGTGTAGTTGTTCAAATCGAGATCGAACCTGTCGAGTTGCTCCACCCTGACTTGCTCAGTCTCTTTTCGATCGATCTGCCCAACCTTCAATATGGCCTCAAACTCACTTTGGCAGGTCTCATCTTCGGGCCGCATTTGTAAAATGAGAATCTTCTTCATGCTTTTCTCAGGCTGAGGGCAGTCTGCTTTTGATGAATTTGAACTGGCCATTGTGATTGGATTCATGCTCACATACGTGAAACCATTTGCAATAGTTATTCGTTGGGCCCCAGGGCCATTCTTCATCGACGGCCATGAGCCAGTCGTCATCTCTGTTTTTCAGTTCCTCGAGCGTATTGGCGCGCACTGATTTGAGCTTGTCAAGATAGAACTCCAGGTCATTTCCTTTGATTTCTTCACGTGCTTTGTCTCCCAGACCCATGGCCGTGCCCCACTTCTCATTGTCTTCTTTGCTCCAGTCCCCCCATTTCTTTCCCTCGAAGGTGTGGATCTGATAGAATCGCTCTGTTGCCGCCAAATGCCACAACATGGCACCTATTGAATTTGCCTTGTCATCGACCAGATAATCTAGGTCCTTGGAGCTCATTCCTTCGACCGGAAGTAAAATAACCATGCGCATCCAGTCCAACATCGAAACAAGGGTTCCGATTTGAGGGGTATACCCGGCTTTAGGTCCCATTATGTTTATTCCCTCTGGTGGATTCAGAGGCAAGAAGCTCGAGGTATTTGAAAAGGCCAGGAAGCTGCTGGTTCCCAAAGCGAGCAGGGAGGATTTTTTGATGAAGTCTCTTCGATTGTTGTGATTTTGATCGTTTTTCATGTTAAGGAAATTGATTTAGTTAGACGTTTGCTCAAGGTACAAAATAAACAGACTTGGAAACGGATACACAAAGAATCATGATGACTGCTGTAACCCGATTCTCTTATTATGGGTCAAAGAGGAGGGAAAAAATAGATATCATTACTTTCAGCTTCGGGCCTATGAATAAATCAAACGCTCTTCTAAACATCGAAATCATTACGTTTTCATTCGCCACTATCGCCTTGAGCTCTTTGATATGTTATGCCTCTTACGATCTTGGGGAACCTAATTTGGCGATACTGTCTGTATTTACGCCCTCCTTGGTAGCCTTGGTTATTACGGTTATCACAAAAGGCAAGCAGGGTGTTTACGACTTGTTTGTGGGGCAGACCATAATAAACATGGCCCCAAAGTGGCTTTTTCTTTCGATGCTTGGGTTTCCTGCAATGGCAAGCCTGGCGGTTCTTTCCTCGCTAAGTTTTGACGTTTCGGCATTTGAATTGCGAAGTACACAGCTGATGCCTCAGATGCTGGTGATTTTCTTGATTGCCATAGGTGAGGAATACGGCTGGCGCGGATTTATGCTTCCCCGATTACTCAATAAATACAGTGTTTTCAAATCAAGCCTGATTCTGGGTTTGATCTGGGGTTTTTGGCATTTCCCGGCTTACTTGATCGGAACGGGGGTGCCTGAGCAAATGAATTTTCTGCTCTTCCTTTTATGGGTTGTGCTGGGGACGCTTTTTATCAGTTGGATCTATTATTACACCCGAAGCGTGCTGACCTCAATTCTGGCGCATATGGGTGCCAACGCAGCCTTCAATTATCTGCCCGTTTTACCTGAATTCACTGGGAACCTAACCAGATTTTGGATCTTTCTGACTTATTTGGCCATTTTGCTGATCGTGGTTTTTTACAAAATGCGAAAGGACTTGTTCCTGCCAAAATAGGAGATTTTTCTCTCATTTGAGCTGCTCAATGATTTCCATGGCCCTTTCAACACTTTCTTTGTCATCCATCGGAACCGAAAAGATTTCAAAGTCGTGGTCGCTTTTTGGCTTGCGGATGCAGTTGACCTTGGTTTTAAGGATGCACTGGAATACGAGCATGGGGCCTTTTCTTTCGCTGTAATACATGCTCACTTGTTTCAAGGGGATCTGGTTGCCATTGATGTCCAGCTTTCCGGTATAGTCAGTATAAAAAACCTCTGCGAGAGGATTCTTGTTTTGGATCAGTCCGCTCAGCTCATCAACCAGCTCTTTTTTTGTCTGTGAAAACACAAGGGAAGACAGCAGGGTAAATGCAATTAAAAAACTTGATTTAAGGCTCAATTTCATCTTGGTTAAAGTTATGAAAATTTAATTTCCGTAACTCTAGGAATAACATGTCATGAACTTTTTCCGGAACTGTGAATCTGGAAATCGTCCTGGGCCTTTAAGGAGCTTGGATGGATTTAGAAAGAAGAATCAGTCCAGTTCTTTCAGTCGTACCGACAGGTCTTCCTGAACCATGATAAAGTGGTTCTCCGGAACCTCGGTCCAGAGCTCTTTATTTTCGGTGAGTACCTCGGAACTTATCAGGACCCCCTCTTTTTTCTTCTCTGTTTCTTTCAGGGTTAGGTTGCCTTCCTCACAGATGTAACATTGCGCATTCATAGCCAGATGCAAGGATCGGGTTTCGATTTCGGGACGGGTGCTGTAGCGGGTGGCAATCATCGCTTTGCCATCCGTCAGCACAAGGTTATAGAGTGAAGGGGCATCTACGCCAACTTCCTTTTTAAGACCCTCTATAATGGCGAAGGTCTCGTTCAGACAATCATGAAGCTCATCAAAGCTCAGTTTCCCCTGATCTTTTCGCCTTCTCTCGGTTAGCGTAATAAAGAGGGCAAAGGTATATTGGGTGTCGGTTTGACCGTCGATCCAGTTGAAGACTTCTTCGTCCAGCAGGTTGATCATTTTGCGCTTGATCTTGTGAAAATCCTGGATGCCCCCGTTTTGCATCATAAGATATTGCTTGTACTGAAAAGGATGACTGTTATGAATTGACACACCACCCTGCGTGGCAGCTCGAATATGGGCCAGCAGGCAATTGGTATAGATCATCGGGGCGTTGTAGGAGAGGTTCTCGTCGTTCCAGGCCGGACGAATAGACCGGTAGAGCGCAGGCTCATCTCTTCGGGCGTGGTTGTACCATCCCAGGCCAAAACCGTCTCCGTTTACCGTTATCTCAGCCTCAAGGGCATGATAACTTTGTTTCATCAAAGAGTTCTTGGGTTTCATGACCAGCTCATCCGCATAGATAGGCTTGCCAAGGTAGGCTACAAATCTGCACATGTCATTGATATTGAGGGTTGATTGGCCTACTAAATTTACGAATATTCAAGCACTTTTGCAGTAAGAATGAAGTCTTTGTTCACGCCTCAAAGGCTCTTCATTTCAATCTCACTATCCAGCATGTCCACGATTCGTTGAATCCGGTCCAGGGCCCTTCGGTAAACCTCGTCCTTTTCCTTGCACAGATCGATCGAAAGAATGAAATGATTCTGGATCGGATGATCAAAGAGAGCGTCCGGATCAATAGGCCTGGGCGGGTTCAGGACTATGATTTTGTAGAGATCCTGGTAGATCAAGGTGATGATCTGAAAATGGGCTTCCTCGACCTTGTTAATGTACACATAGGTCTCGTCCAGGTGTTGAAGGCTTGAAATGATGTCGTTGTTCGTGATCAATTGAACCTCTCCACTATTAACCAGGGAGGTGTAAAGATTTCTCTGCTGGTGGAAATCAGAGAATTCCATCAAATTGGTGGCCATTTTGGCAATTGTATCCGCCTTTGACTGATCTTCAGTTTCTAAAATACCCAGGGCAATCTTGTATTGATCCCAGTACGTTTTGTTAAACTGAACATTGCTTTCAATGATTCCGGCATCCTCCTGGAGTTGCCTCCTGAGGTTTTTACACACCTGTATTTCCGATGATCGCAGCTTTCTCGATTCGTTCCAGTTGTTGATCTGTAATGCAATCAAAATCCCAATTACGACAAGAAGAATCTCTCCAATCGCGTATTTTGAATACTTCCATAATCGATTGTCATCAATAAGACTTTTACGGATGTTTCGAAAGAAAGGCAGCATGGTAAAAATTTGTGGAACATTAAATATAGTTAAAATTGTTTTTCGGGTAACCTTGAATCGTATTGTATCGTCTAATAGGTTAAATGGCTTTTCGGGACTCATCACTTCATTCATCCCGGGCATTTCTTCCTATCAAGTAAAATCCTTTCACCATGAAGAAATACATACTATTTCTGGCCTTTTTAGCAACGGTTTTTGTTTCTGCTCAACAACTGAAGTCGGAACATGTACATGTGGAACTGGGGCAGTTCTTAACGGAAAAAAGTCCCTTTGAGATGACCGGTGAACTTGAGCTAGACGGAAAATTTGTCTTTGGTAGGATATCTGTTCCGCAACGGGCAGCAGACCCATCAGGCCCTGCTCTCAAACTGGCCGTTGGGATATTCAAAAGTCGAGGCAAGGCGAGCAAAGATCCGTTGGTTTTATGCGCGGGAGGTCCCGGATTATCTTACCTGGATGATTTTGTTCCAGGTTTTGTGGGTGAGCTGGGTGACCTATTCCTTGAAGATCGGGATGTGGTGATCATCGAGTCGCGAGGCTTAAAGTACTCGGAGCCCTATTTGCACATTCCCGAAATGGAAAATGTACAGTTGTCGTTATTGGATCAAAACTTGAGTGCTGATAAGACCATCGATCGATATGCAGAGGTATTGGAAAAGGCATATGAAGGATTCACGACTCAGGGATATGACCTGTCAGCCATGAATCCCGAAGAGATGACCCATGAGATTGCCTACGTCATGACCCAGCTCGGTTATGACACCTTTTCTATGTTCGGAAGCTCCTACGGCACCGTCCTGGTTCAGTATATGCTGTTGTACCACCCCAATCGCCTGAGCAGTGCTGCACTCAACGGAAGCGTGAATATTTATCGATCTGCTTATGACATGCATTTGGGTATGGTGGAGGCCCTGGAAAAAGCGTTTCAGGCCGTTGATGAAGATCCGAAGCTGAAAGCTGTTTACCCGAATCTCAAGTCAAGGTTCCTGGAGAAAATTTCCTCTCTGAACAGGATTCCCGATACCCTGAATCTGCAGCATGGTCCCACTAACAGGAATTATCGGGTAGTTCTTAGCGGCAACAGAGTAGCACTCTGGCTGTTTCATCAGCAGTATTTCAACACCCAGTTGCCACGTTCGCTGAACAAGATTTGCGAAGGGAATTATGAGGAAATTCAACAAAATCCAGGTCTTATTTTCCCCATTCCGGAATTCAGCTCAGGACTTTCCCTTAGCGTGTTCCTTTCAGGGACATACGACTTGAGGCCCCAACATTGGCTTGAAGGATCCGAATACGAGGAGCTGATCAAGGGAGCCAGCATGTCCATGTTCGGCCCTTATTTTTACAGGAAAGCCATTGAAGCATGGCCCGTTTCCCCGGGTGTCGATCCTGGAGAGATCAGCACGGAAACCCCCTTGTTGCTCATGGGCGGTCAATTTGACCACCTGTGTAAACCAACATATGCGAGTGAGCTCGCCAGGGGACAGAAGAATGCCTATTTGTTCCTTTTTGACAATGTGGTGCACTCACCAGTTGACAACGGTCCATGCGCTATCATGATGCTCAAGGAATTTCTGGATGATCCTTCCAAGGCCCCTGAATCAGGTTGCATGGAGAATTTTAAACACCAATACGCGATGCCTTAGGCAAATTTATTCCATGCGCGGACGGAAGATCTCCGTAATTAACAGGCGAACTGTGGTGTCACCTGTGTTCTTGGCGGCATCTTTCAAAGGTCCTCCAAGGAAGGCCATTCCGGTTTCCATGTTATAGGGCACAGGCTCTTTTCCATCAGGCCAGACCATGACCGTTCCGCCTTCGAGAACATACACGGTGTGATCAAGGTGCTCGTGCATGCCGATGGAATCCCCGGGCTTCAGAATGAGCTCGTACATCTGTACATTCAGTGAATCTGCATACACCTTGGTGTAATCCCGGTAAACATTCAGAGGATTCAGCTCATCGTCAACCTGGTATCGCTCGGTGATCTGAGGTTCGGGTGGGGCAGGAGCCGCTTCAGGAGCCGCAGGTTCTTCTTTGGGACCCTGACCGCAACTCACAATTAAAAGTCCTGACATTAGAAGCAGGGTGATGCCGAATTTCATTGTTGTTTTCATGATAGATTTGATTTAATTGAGTTCTGAAGTTACGAAAATTTAAGATTATGCAGCTGGTTGAAACTATGCAGGAGCAAATGGCGGGTTGTTCAGATAGGGTTTCCTAACAAGAAGAGGAGATGTCCAGGGCTTGGATTTGGGATTTGTACCGGGAAGGCAACAGGAGATCTTTGACCAATCCATCCAGCCTCAGCCTCTTGCTGAGCCTGTAAAGTGGAACAGCAGGTCGCATCCAGTGAACCGGTGCAAAACCAAGAAGGGAGAATGCCCGATAAGGAACGACAAGCTTCTGAGCCTCGATGAGCATCCTGTACCTGAGTGTGCCGAGGTGTTTGCGGTATTGCTTGAACAGGTCTTTGGTATAAAGGCTCTTTTCAAGGTCTTGTTCCAGGTGAACCTGGCGGATGGGTAACCAATCGCTATAGTTGTCCGGCAGGTCTTGAAGCCCCATGCGATCTCCGACCCGGTAGAAGACCTGGTACAATTCTTCTTTCTCCTGCTGATTCATTTTCCGTTCAAGAAGCTCGAAGGCTGCTTTAGAATAATAGATCAGCATGAAGAGCACGTCACGGTAGGCCCAGTCCGGAATTTTGCCACCCCGATCTCGCTCGACGGCCTGGTGTATGCTTTTGATCCTGTCGATGGCTGAGTGCGCATCCTCCTTTTTCGAGAAAACAATCTCGCGGGCATAGCTCACCGTTGAGAACAATCTACCCAAAGGGTCCGAAGGGAGCTTCCCGGTAAAATACAGCCAGTCAACCGCCTTGTTCAGTGCAAACTCAGCCGAGGCCCCGGCAAAGATGAAAAGGATGACATCGCTTCTTCCCCAAATCTTCCTTACCACCGATCCCTTTGCGACAAAGAATTCCATTTCTTCCAAAGACTATAAATACCGGGTCAAAAAAGAGAACAGATTTTTTTTCATGTCGCTGATGATGTCTCTCTGGATCTCCATGCGCCTCCTGATCTCCAGGTGTTTTTTAACCATCTCACGGTTCATCGAATCCTCATTTTTTCTGTAGTGATCAGCCATATTGGACTCGTGCATCTGAATCTTGTTCCGAATCGAGTTCATGACCTCTTCATGAATGCAGAGTTGGTTCTGAAACTTCTCGACATTCGCGTATATGTCTTTGTCGGTATATTGCATGACAAGCTCATTGAGCCTGTTCTGGAAGGACTCCAGTTCATCTTGCCAAAAGTCGAGCTCCCTTCTCCAGGTTTCGTGCTCGAAGTGCAGGTCGGTGTTAAAAATCAATTCTTCTTTCATAATGCATAGTTTTGTGATTAAACATCAGTCTGTCTTTGTTTCATCTTACGGATTCCCCCTGGAGGGAAGTGTTTCTTTTTCCCATGATTTCCTCCAGGTCGTCTTTGTCGACCACTTCTTTCTTGATGAGCAATCGGGTGAGGGCCTCCAGCTCATCCCTGTGCTCCATCAGGAGCTCCCGAGTTCGCTCATAGGCTGTTGTGACCAGCTTGTGCACCTCCCGGTCAATTCGCTGTGCCATTTCTTCGCTGTAGGGTTTCACGAGCATTTGCTCATTCTTGCCCGTGGAATCATAGAAGCTGATCGGACCGATCTCCTCATCCAATCCGAGATAGGCCACCATGTTATAAGCCTGCTTGGTGACTTTTTCGAGATCATCCAACGCCCCTGAGGAGACATCGCCGAACACGATTTCTTCCGCCACGCGCCCACCGAGGGAGGCGCAGATCTGGTCGATGAACTGGCTTTTGGTTACAATTTGTCTTTCTTCCGGAAGGTACCAGGCGGAACCCAGGGATTTCCCCCTCGGTATAATCGATACTTTCATAAGGGAGTCAACGTGCTTCAGGTGCCAGCTCGATACGGCATGTCCGGCCTCATGATAGGCGATGATCTCTTTCTCTTTGGCCGAGGTAATTTTGTTCTTGCGCTCTATGCCGCCCACGATCCGGTCTCTGGCCCTCATGAAGTCGGCTTGACAAACCTTGTCACTTTTCTTCCGGGCGGCAATCAGTGCAGCTTCATTGCAGATGTTCGCGATGTCAGCACCCGAGAACCCCGGACACAGTTTGGACAGATTCTCAAGGTCGATGTCAGCCGCCAGCTTCAGCGGGCGTATGTGCACCTTGAAGATCTCCATGCGTTCTTTTTGAGAGGGCAGCTCCAGGTAAATGTGACGGTCGAATCGACCGGGGCGAAGGAGGGCTTTGTCGAGGATATCGGCCCTGTTGGTGGCTGCAAGTACGATCACTCCCGTATTGACTCCAAAACCGTCGAGTTCGGCCAGAAGCTGATTCAATGTGTTTTCCCGTTCGTCATTGGCCTGGAATACATTGGCGCGGTTTCGGGCACGTCCCACAGCATCAATTTCATCGATGAACACAATGCTCGGCGCATGTTCCTTGGCCTGCTTGAACAGGTCCCTGACCCGCGAGGCTCCTACACCTACGAACATTTCTACGAACTCAGATCCGGACAGGAAGAAGAACGGAACCTGTGCTTCCCCGGCGACGGCTTTGGCCAGGAGAGTCTTACCGGTCCCTGGCGGACCGACGAGCATGACGCCTTTTGGAATCTTGGCGCCGAGACGGGTGTAATGCTCCGGATTTTTCAGAAAATCAACGATTTCCATGATCTCGGTTTTGGCTTCCTTGAGGCCGGCCACGTCGTCGAAGGTGATGCTGCTCTTTGTCTCTTTGGTCGTCAGTTTGGCCGTGGATTTTGTAAAATTGAACATGGAGCCTGCCCTTCCTCTAGACGTCATCCGACCCAGGATGAAGATCCAGATCAGGAACAGAAAAGCAAGCGGCATGATCCAGGACAGGAAGGCACTCCATTCGAAGCGGTCGACATATCGGATCTGCACCTGGTCTTCCGGCGCGAAATCCTTCTGGGCTTCGTCCAGTTTTTTCTCAAAGTTCTCCAGGGATCCCAAACGTATTGAGTATTGAGGCCTGGATGCCGATCCGTAGAATCGATCCTGCAGGGATTTGATTTCTGAGCCGGATCCTTCTTCCGATTTGATATAGATCAAAGCGACAGACTGGTTGATCACTTCGATTTTTTCCACGTCATTTTGACTCAATATGTCTCTTTCGAACTCAAGCCAGCTGATTTCGGGGATTTTGTTCCCGGTGTTGGTCAAAAAGGAGATCAGCAAGATGGAGAAGAGAAGGAGATATAACCAAAGCACAGGACTTTTCTTCTTTTTGTTCATATCTGATTTTGCTTCTTGTCTTGCCATTCGAGAATGAGTTTTGGTAATGAGCAATCTAAAATTAGACTATGCAACCCTAAAAAACATTAACCACGATCAACGCAATCATTGATTGTGGTCAATGTTGAATCCGATTATTTCAACAAAAAAAAAGAGCTCCCTGAAGGGGAGCTCTAATAGTTTTCATAAAATGAATTTTTCGCTTTACCATTTTCCTACGCGAATGCGCAGTCCAGAGCGCACCATGCGTACACCTCCATTGGTTTCATCGAATGTTTTCCAGCTTGCATCTCTTGAGGCCTTTTGATCATCAGTGAGTCCTGCCCTGGCACCCCCAATGGCCCCCTTGAAATCTTTATACCCGACAAGAACCCAATAATTTTCTCCTTCGGGGGATGATCCCGAGGTTACGTTCCCCCAAACGACCACACCTTTTGGGGGCTGATCGTTATTGAACTTATCCATGCTCGAAGAAAATGCCCCTGCATCTTCTACATCCAAGATGTAATAACGCTGTATCGGGTAATCTCCATCAGCATCTCCATAGGTTTTTTTCACTTCGCCCATTCGCGCACCGGCACCATCCTTAATAAAATGATCCAGCCGGGCTCCCAAAAGATCCCAGGCATCTCCACCGACTGTGTTGTACAGGTTACCCATCGCATCCAATGACCCCGAGAAACCAATCACATGTGTTTGTTCATTGTCCTGATCGTGGAAATGATTCGCATAAAGGGTTACGGTGATCCCTTCATATGTGTGCTCCTTGAAGTAATCGTCTATCAACTTTACCACAGTTGATTCATTTTCGGGTTCCACGATAAAGCTGTAGTTCGTCCAGTAGCGTTCTTGTCCGCTGACAAGCATAAATGTGAGCAAGAATAGAATTGTAAAGAATTTTTTCATTTTGATTTGATTTTAATTGATATCCTTAATAAGCCTTCTGAAGGCTCTGAGGGATTCAAATTAAGACAAAACAGGACGAAATTTTTCTGAGCTTGGACGAAAGTGCCAGAATATTTTCCAAGACTAATTGATAATTTACCGGAAGCATGATGAGTTTAGCATGAGTCTGAGACTGGATCCAGGCACCAAAATTCTGACAATAATGAGATTTGGCAACACCTATTACATCTCTCTGTATTCCAGAATAAGGGGCATTCATTACAGTTCTTGGAGAAAAATGGATTTTAAGGTTTTTGTTTGTTCCAAAAATCTTACCAAAGTGCTCCAATTCAAGGGAATGTCCATTCTCATGAAGTGCCACTGTCTCGATATCTAAAGCTGAACCATCAGTCGACCAAGCAAATGAGTCATTATACCATACCTCCTTCAAAGCAGTATCCAATTTTCCGTTATTGTCAATATCTGCTTCAAATGGATTTGCTGGAGGAATATTAAAAAGCAAGCCCAAGACAAAATTGGGTACCATCCTTTGTGCGTAGTTTCTTTTTACAATTGGCAGATCAGAGCAATCTGTGTCTGAATCCCATGTTTCAAATGACCTGTCAATTGCTGGCGCAGCATCAATACGTCCATTTGCAATTCTAAAAGGAAGTGTGAACATTCATAGATCTGCCCATAATATTCAAAAAGGATGGGGAGAATGGCTGGAGGAGGCCTTCACAGCTTT
>JAUIKV010000066.1 GCA_030430615.1 Bacteroidia bacterium | reverse complement strand
CTTGATACTTTTAATGGTTTCCTGAGGCAGATTGGCGGCCTTGTCCCCGGGCACAGGCGTTTTTGCGATTTTTCCAAGGCCCCGGCCGAGCAGGCTTTCATCAAAGAATGCAATGTGACCGTCTTTCACAAACGCATGGATTTCATCTTTCAGGTTGACTACAGATGGCAGCACAGGGAAGAGTGGTTTATCACAGACGAGCATTTTTTTTCGAATGACCTGATAGGCCTCATGAACCGAGCCCAGACCGGGACTGCCGAAAATAACGGCCATTGCATCTACCTGTTCCACTTTTTCATCACAGTATTCAATGACCTGCCTGAGCTGATCGGCGTTTCCCGTGGCCAACAGGTCTATCGGATTGCCCACAGCGGCACCCGGATTGAGAAGGTCCTTCAGATACTCCTTGTGGCGCGTCTCTAGACTAGGAACATCCAGCCCATTTCGAACCAGGTGATCCGTAAGTATTACACCGGGTCCCCCGGCATGAGTAATGACGGCTATTTTAGTCACGGATTCCTTTGTGAGTTGCAACAACCCCGCGATGGTGACAAGGGCATAACGGCTGTGACAGCGTATGACCCCGGCTTTGTCAAGGAGAGCCTGAACGAAGAGGTCGGGGCTCGCCATCGCACCTGTGTGTGAGGCTGCAGCTTCACTCCCCTTTGGGGTTGATCCTGATTTAAGACCTACGATCCGGCAACCCTTGTGTCGAAGTGAAATACAATGCTTTAAAAATTTTCGAGGTTTACGTATGGTCTCCATGTAGATCATCTTGACCTGTGATCCCTGCCCCTCGACGTGGGTTTCATCCCAATGCTCCAGGACTTCTTCAATTCCAATCTGCGCACTGTTTCCGACAGTGATCAGGCTGTTGAAGGTGAGCCCCGTCTGCCGGGCAGCTTCCAGGGTGAAGACGGCAGTGGCTCCGGATCCGGATACGAAATCGACGCCATTGGGGTCAAGTTTCGGAATCGGTTTGGTGAAGATTCCCGCATAGTTTGTGTTCACCATTCCAATGTTGTTCGGGCCAAGAAGTGTGGATCCACTTTCTTCCACAAGCTCAAGAATGTCTTTTTCCAGTCGCTTGCCTTCCTCATTCAATTCACTGAAGCCTGCCGAGTAAACCAGAAAGGCCCTCGTTCCTTTTCGCTCTATCAGTGACTGCATGATTGGATAGATCTCCCCGGCAGGTATCGCGAAGATCGCCAGTTCAATATGGGGAACGTCTTCAGGAGCCGAATAGGACCTGAGTCCCTGTACGCGTTCCCTTTTCGGATTGAGAACACAAAGATCTCCATGAAAGCCGCAGTCAATCAGGTTCTTGAGGACGCTTCCGCCCAAATGGTCGACATTGTTGGAGCCTCCAACGACGAGAATGCTTTTCGGATTTAGAAGGGCCTGGGCGAGCATAAGAACGATAACTTGAATGCTATAAATTACGCAATTTGCCACGTCTTATTTGATGACTTTTGTCACGCAGCAATCATCATTAATTTCGTTACTTTGAACTACTTAGACCTTTGCTATGTACTATTTTTCAAGGGCAGTGAATTCTGTTCATTCAGAGGACATCAAAAGGCTGATGCGTCAGTCATCAGGACCGGATTTGATATCCTTTGCCGGAGGCATGCCCAACAATGACCTTTTCCCGATTCAGCAGATCGACGAGATTTACGCAGGGCTGACGGAATCGGTCAAGAAAAGCTGCTTTCAGTACGGTCCGACCTCCGGGCATCCTGCTTTGCTCTCAAGCGTGCGCCAGAGACTCTTGAAAAAAGGGCTTCCTGATACTGGCAATCGACTCCTCATAACTACGGGTTCTCTCCAGGCCATAAGCATTATCACTCAAGAGTTTATCAATGAGGGTGATGTGGTGCTAACCGAAAATCCGTGTTTTGTCGGCGCGCTGTCTGTATTTGAAACCTACGGGGCGGAGGTTCATGGCATACCCATTGATGAGAACGGAATTCAGATCGAGAAGCTTGAAAGGAAAATAGCCACTCTTGACAAAAAGCCTAAATTCCTCTATCTCACCCCTAATTTTCACAACCCTGCGGGTATCACCTACAGTCTTGAAAGACGGAAGAAGCTGCTAGAATATCTTGATGGCAAAGACATCATCGTTCTTGAAGACGATGCCTATAGCGATCTTTATTTCAATCCTGAGCATGAATCAATGGTCAGGCCCCTCAAAGCGTATGTGGGCTATGACGTCGACATCATTTACACAGGGTCCTTTTCGAAGATTCTCGGGCCAGGCTTCCGACTGGGTTTCATGTATGCCTCACCGGAGATTTCTGAAAAAGCAGAAACTGTAAAACAAGCCCTGGATGCCTGCACCTCGAATTTCATGCAAATTCTGGCCAGTGAGTTTTCGAACGAGCATTACCTGGACCCGTACCTGGCTTATCTCAGAAATGAGTACAGGGAACGCAAAAGCATGTTGCAACATGCCCTGAACAAATACATGCCCGAAACAGTTCAGTGGACAGAACCTTTGGGTGGTTTTTATTTCTGGCTTCGATTTCCCAAAGGCTTCAGTTCTACTGAACTTTTCGAGAGGGCCCGGGTTAGAGGAGTGGTCTTTGTGACCGGCAGGACCTTCGATCCCCATAACGAAAGAGACAATTGCTTGCGGCTGGCTTTCTCGAACATGCCGCGCAAACATATAGAACCCGGAATCAGAATCTTGTCGGAGGAGATTCGCGACCTCCTTTGATCTCAGAAGACGAATTCAATAAAATTCTTTGCCATCTCCTGACCTTTTTTGAAGGCCTTGATATTGGTGTCTATAATTCGGGTGCTCCTTCCTTTGAAATAGAAACGAATCGCCTGAATAAAGCTCTCATCGTCCATGGGGATGAAAGAAGACGCCGCTCCGAGCAGGATCATGTTGGCCACTTTGGAGTTGCCCATCTTTTTCGCCTCTTGTTTGGCGTTTATGATAATGTGGTTATGATAGGACTTGATTTGTTTGAACAGGTCATATTTACAGGGATAGTCCATGATATTCTCGAAGGTGCTCGAATCCGTAACGATCCAGCCATTCTTGCCCAAATAGGGGATGTACCTCAACAGTTCCATGGGTTCCACAGATAGAATCAGGTCAGCCTTTCCCATCGGGATCAGGTCAGAGTGAATCTGCTTATCAGAAATCCGAACATGAGATTGAACGGCTCCTCCCCGTTGACTCATTCCGTGAACTTCCGACTGTTTGATGTGTAAATTCTCGTTCAGCGCTGCAATGTCTATCACGGCGGCAATGGTCAGAATTCCCTGCCCGCCAACTCCGGATAGGATGATGTTTGATTTCATAATCAGGTTTAGTTTAGGGACGCTACTTTATTCTTTATTTTCTCTTTCAGGTCTTTTGACAAGCGTACGCATGGTCTCTGCGAAATGATCACGGAGACCCCTCTGTATCCAATTTCTTGGCGAACAGTTCGAACGTTGGATTCATGGTTCTTTTTCAATGGAATGATAGTCTTCACATGTTCGGGTTTGACCCCAATTCCAAGGCAGATGTTCTTTATTCTACCTACCGCAAGGGACTCCTGGGCTCCTGTCATCGCGACTGCGGAATTGTCGGAAATGATCACGGTAATGGGTGAATTCTCAACCACGGCCTCCAGCAGGCCGGTCATTCCCGAGTGGGCGAAAGTAGAGTCGCCAATTACGGCAATGGCATTTTCCACCCCTGCATCTGCGGCTCCCTTGGCCATGGTGATAGAGGCGCCCATATCGATCAGGGTGTTCACAGGGTGTTCGGGCGTTATGGCACCCAGTGCATAGCATCCGATATCTCCGAAGACTTTTTTCTCGCCGGTTTCAGGGACGAGCTCCTGGATCACTTTGAACAGATCGGAGTGACCGCATCCCTCGCACAATTGGGGAGGTCTGGGCATTACGATTTCAGATACTTCAGGAACCCGGTCCTGATACAGCCCAAGGCCTTTGGCCACGGTATTTGGATCAAGTTCTCCCACAGGTGGCAGATCTCCGCTGAGTTTGCCCCGGATTTTTCTGTCTCTGTCAAGGAAGTCCTTGAGCAACTCCTCGACCATTGGGAAGCCCTCTTCCACCACGAGCACCTCGTTACAATGATCATAGATCTTTTTTATCTTCTTCCTCGGAATGGGGTACTGCGATATTTTCAGCAGGGAATAGAATTCCATGTCTTCGCCAATGTTTTCAAGCACATAATTCAAGCCAATTCCACAAGCGATTATTCCCAGCTTTTTGTCTTCACTCAACTTGAGTTTGTTGAATCGGGAACGTTCTGAGGCTTTGAGAAGAGTTTTCTTCTTACGCACCAGTTTTTTGTATTGTTTGCGCGCATTCATCGGCACCAGCGCGAAGCGGTCCGTGTTGACCGGTAGCTGAATGCCGTTCTGCGCCCTTCGTTCTCTGAACGCGATTCCTGTTCTTGAATGCGACAATCGGGTGACCATCCTCACAAGCACGGGAAGCTGAAGCTCTTCCGAGAGATCGAACGCATAGTGCATCATGGTATAGGCCTCCTCCTGGTGGGCGGGCTCCAAGATGGGAATTCTGGCGAATCTACCGTAAAACCTGGAGTCTTGCTCATTTTGAGATGAGTGCATGGAAGGGTCGTCTGCAACAACGATCACTAATCCGCCATTTATGCCGGAGACAGACATGTTCATTAGAACATCGGATGCCACGTTCAGCCCCACATGTTTCATGACCGCAAGTGATCTCTTCCCACAGTAAGACATTCCGAGGGCGGCCTCCAAAGCCGTCTTCTCATTGACTGACCATTCCGAGTGAATTCCCAGCTCCAGTGCGATTTTCGACTTTTGTATATATTCAGTGATCTCTGTCGAAGGTGTGCCTGGGTAAGCATAAACTCCCGATATACCTGCGTCAATTGCACCTTGAGCCACCGCTTCGTTTCCAAGAACCAGGTTTTTCATTAGGTTTTAATTCATAGATTGTATAGATAAAAGTAGGTCATTGATTTTCTTATTTTTATGATTTTCATCATGCTTGCTTAATCTTCAGCACATTTGCCAGGTTTCTTTCCGGCATCTATGGATTATCTCCTATTTTTGAAGACACATCTACCGCAAGAAATCATTGTTGAGTAAATTTTAAAGTATGAACGAATTATATCCCGTTTTTCTAAAGGTGTCCGATTTGAAAATTCTGATTGTAGGAGGTGGTGCCGTCGGATTGGAGAAATTGAGTTTTCTTTTAAAATCGAGCCCGAATGCCAATGTTAAGCTTGTAGCCAAAGAAGTTTGCAAGGATATCCGAGACCTGGCGAGAGGCATGCATGTTGAAATTCTTGAAGAGGCTTACCAAGACCATCACTTGGAGGGGGTGCAGATTGTTATTGCTGCAACGGATGATCTTGAGGTGAACCTGGCGATCAGAAAGGATGCCAAATTGAAAAATATTCTGGTGAATGTGGCCGATAATCCTTCCTATTGTGATTTTTATATGGGAGGCATTGTTACCAAAGGCAATCTGAAGATTGCCATTTCAACCAATGGGAAGTCTCCTACACTGGCGAAGAGACTGCGGCAGTTTTTTGAAGATCTCCTGCCGGAGAATGTCGATGAGCTGCTTGAGAATTTGGATGCTTACCGCAAAACTATCAAGGGAGATTTTCAGGACAAGTTGGATCATCTCAATGAATTGACCAAGGGTATGCTCGACAAGCAGCAATGACTAAAATCTGGTAAAACTCTGTATTAAATTTCTTAAATTTGCACACGGTAAAACAGCATCAGCATGTCTAAATTTGAATTGAAGCTTCCCAAGATGGGCGAGAGTGTTGCAGAGGCGACAATCACGGCCTGGTTAAAGGAAGTAGGAGATACTATTGAACTGGATGAACCCATCGTGGAAATAGCCACTGACAAGGTCGATTCGGAGGTTCCAAGCGAGGTCGAAGGGGTGTTGGTGGAAAGGATGTTCGAGGTAGACGATGTTGTGGGTGTCGGACAGATCATTGCGGTGATAGAGACCAATGGTTTGTCATCCGTTGAAAAGCCAGTGGAAGAAACAACTTCGAAGGAGGTGATTCCGGAAGGGATCCCCACGGTAGAAACTGTCAAGAATGAAAGTCGTCAGGTAGCCCAGGCTGTCAGTGACCTGAGTTCTCCATCCGGCAAGTTTTACTCGCCTTTGGTTCGAAACATCGCGAAAACAGAGGGAATTTCTATTGAGGAGCTGGAGTCAATCCCAGGATCCGGCAAGGACCAGCGTGTGACCAAAAAGGATGTTATGGCTTTTCTCGAGTCTCGATCCACGGGACTGCCCCAGAAAGATACAGTGTCGCAAAGCATTCCTCAACCCGCCCCGGCTGCATCTAAAACCCCATCGATTGCTCAACCATTGAGTGCAACCGGTGAGAGTGATGAGATTATTGAGATGACGCGAATGGGCAAGATGATTTCAAAACACATGGTAGAATCGCTTCAGATTTCAGCGCATGTGCAGAGCTTTGTGGAGGTGGACGTGACAAACATTGTGAAATGGAGAGAACGCGTCAAGGATGATTTCCTCAAAAGAGAAGGTCAGAAAATCACCTATACGCCTGTTTTTATGGAAGCTGTTGCCAAAGCACTGAGGGATTTTCCTTTGATGAATATTTCGGTAGACGGAGACAGGATCATCAAAAAACGAGACATAAATCTGGGCATGGCGGCTGCACTGCAAGACGGCAATCTCATCGTCCCGGTGATCAAAAAAGCGGATCAGCTCAATCTGGTCGGAATGACCAAGGCCGTGAACGATTTGGCCCAGAGAGCGCGAGCAGGGAAATTGAATCCCGATGACGTTCAGGGCGGAACTTTCACCGTCACGAACGTGGGCAGTTTCGGCAGCATTATGGGAACTCCCATTATCAATCAGCCCCAGGTGGGCATCCTGGCCCTCGGGTCCATCCGAAAGGTGCCAGCAGTCATAGAAACCCCAGAAGGGGATTTGATAGGAATACGTCACAGGATGATCATCTCGCATTCCTATGATCACAGGGTTGTCAACGGAGCACTTGGAAGTCAATTTGCCAAGCGTGTAGCAGACTATTTAGAAGCCTGGGATCAAAACGCCTCTTTTTAATACATGCATCCAAATGAATCTTAAACTCGAAAGGCCCCTAGTTTTCTTTGATCTGGAAACAACAGGAGTGCAAATTGCCACAGATCGCATTGTAGAGATTTCCATCCTGAAGGTGTTCCCAAATGGAAACAAAGAGAGCTGGACGCGTCTGGTCAATCCCGAAATTGAGATTCCAAAGGAGGCCTCCGACATCCACGGGATAACCAATGAGAAAGTGGTGACCGAACCGATCTTTGCCGAACTTGCGCCAAAGATCAGCACGATGATTGAAGGTTGCGACCTGGCAGGGTTTAATTCCAATCGATTCGACATCCCTTTGCTCGCTGAGGAAATGCTCAGGGCCAAAGTGAATTTTGACATGGAGAACAGAATGGCTATTGACGTTCAGGTGATATTTCATAAGAAAGAACAGCGAAACCTGAGTGCCGGATATGAATTCTACTGCGGAAAATCACTCGACAATGCGCATTCCGCCGAGGCGGACACAATGGCGACTTACGAGATTTTGGAAGCCCAGATCGAACGTTATGAGGATGTCGAAGGACACGTTGATTTCTTGAGCAATTTTTCTTCGCATCAGCAACGGGCTGACTTTGCAGGCTTCATACTCCTGGATGACAACAGTGAGGAAGTGTTTTCTTTTGGCAAATACAAAGGAAGGAAGGTAAGAGATGTGTTGAGAGAGAATCCAGGTTATTACAGTTGGATGCAAAATGCGGACTTCCCGCTTTACACCAAGAAAATTCTGGAGAAAGTCAAGAAAAACATGAACCCGAAAAAAGTTGTGAATACCCTCGAGGACCTTCAGAACAAATTCAATAAAAAGATTTGACATGTACGTAGATTTCAATGACTTGCCCAATACTGCCAGAATCTGGGTCTATCAAGCGGACCGCGAGCTTAATTCGACCCAAGTTGAAGAAATGCAAAAGGCCCTAAAAGATTTTATAGAGGACTGGACCCGTCACGGTGAGGACCTCAAAGGATCTTTTGCCATTTTGCACAATCACTTCATCGTTATAGGAGTGGATGAGTCCTTCAATCAGGTTTCGGGCTGCTCCATTGACGCCTCGACACATGTCTTCAAACGATTTGAAGAACAGTTCGGCCTTGACCTGTTCAACAAACTCAACACGGCGTTCCGCTACGGAGATCACATCAATGTGGTCAGTATGTCTGATTTTCAGAAATTCATACGGGAGGAACGAATCACTGAAGAAACGACTGTTTTCAACAATATGGTTCAAACCAAAGGGGAACTCAGTAATTCTTGGGAAGTTCCTGCAGCACAGAGCTGGCACAGTCGATATTTCAATTCATAAATACTATTCATGCAGCGCAATTTTCTTTTTTTGATCGTCTTCATGCTATTTACATGGTCGGGAGTGAATTCTCAAATCAATCCCCTGGTGACCAAAGATTCGATTGCCCAGGAAAAATGGGTTGACAGCGTCATGTCGACGATGAGCCTGGAGGAAAAGATCGGGCAGCTCTTTATGGTCGCCGCTTATACCAACAAGGATGCCGAGCACGAAAAGTACATCAGCAGTCTTATTGAAAAGTATCACCTGGGAGCCCTCATTTTCTTTCAGGACCAGGCAGTGAAGCAGGTCGAACTGACCAATCACTATCAGTCTTTGTCTCGAATTCCCCTATTGATTGGAATTGATGGCGAATGGGGTTTGCGCATGCGTCTTAAGAATACGGTTGCTTTTCCATATAACATGGCCCTGGGAGCCATTCGCGACGACAAACTGCTCTATGACATGGGGGTTCAAATGGGACAGCATATGAAACGGGAAGGTGTCAATATCAATTTTGCTCCTGTAGTTGACGTCAATACGAATCCGCTTAACCCGGTGATCGGTAATCGCTCTTTCGGAGAAGATAGAAAAAACGTGACCCGAAAAGCAACCGCATTCATGCAAGGGCTCCAAAGCCAGGGGGTCATGGCCTGTGCCAAGCATTTTCCCGGTCACGGAGACACCGACCAGGATTCCCACAAGACCCTTCCTTCAGTGAGTCATGACACGATTCGTCTGGACACCCTCGAACTGTATCCCTACAAGAAGATCATTGATCACGGCATTGGCAGTGTGATGGTTGCCCATCTGAGTGTGCCCAGCCTGGAACCCAATGCGGAGCTCCCCTCCTCATTGTCTGAAAATATCATTACGGGACTCCTGAAAGAAAAAATGGGATTCAAGGGTCTGATTGTCACCGATGCCCTGAATATGAAAGGTTCGGCCAATTTTGCTTCTTCAGAAGAGATCAATCTGCAAGCGATTATCGCCGGAAATGATCTGTTGGACGTGCCTTTGGAAGTTGAAAAATCCGTGGCTCTTTTTAAGAAGGCCCATGCCTCGGGTGACCTTACGGATGCACGTTTGAACGAGGCTGTGAGAAAGATTCTGATGGCCAAGTATTGGATGGGACTGCATAAATACGAACCCCTGTCGAAGGAGAATTTGATTTCG
This sequence comes from Bacteroidia bacterium, assembly GCA_030430615.1. Lineage (GTDB taxonomy): Bacteria > Bacteroidota > Bacteroidia > Flavobacteriales > Flavobacteriaceae > Lutimonas. The sequence goes on along the minus strand of JAUIKV010000066.1, from coordinate 1,644 downwards.
GATCTGAACAGGCCCATCGATGAGGTGCTTAATCACAAGCTGGTGGAGCATTCGGTAACCCTGGTTCAAAACAAAGGTGAAATTCTGCCTGTCAAAAATCTGGACAAGAAGAAGATAGCTTATGTGAAGCTGGGTACACACATCAATGCTTCTTTTGTCAACCGACTCAATGATTACACCCGGGTGGACGTGCTGGAAGGAAAGAATGTTCAGCAGCTCTCTGAAAAATTGAAAAGTTACAACCTGGTGATTTTCGGGTTTCATACTTCATTGGGTGCCTATGCGAATTACAAGATTCCTGATGAAGATCTTTTGCTGCTCGACAACATTGCCAAATCCCATGATGTCATACTGGATGTTTTTGCCAGTCCTTACAGTCTTTTGAAGATCAAAGACTTTGAAAATATTGAGGGGGTTGTGGTGTCGTATCAGAATACGGAGCTCGCCCAGGACATTTCTGCGCAGATGATCTTCGGAGCCCTGGACATGCAAGGCAAGCTTCCTGTGAATATCAATGAGAAGTTCCCGGTTGGATACGGGCTGTATCTCAGCGCGATAGACAGATTGGGCTATTCGGTGCCTGAGTCAGTCGGGTTGGACCGCTATCGTCTGAATCGAATCGACTCCATTGCCAAAGAGGTCATGGACTCCGCAATGGCCCCGGGGATGCAGGTTCTCGTCGCAAGAAGGGGCAAGGTCGTGTATCGCAAAAGCTTTGGGTACTACACTTACGATCAAAAAAAAAAGGTCGATAACGAGAGCATTTACGATCTGGCTTCCATGACAAAAATCCTGGGAGGTCTTCCCATGGTGATCAAAGCCGAAGAAGAAGGGCTTTTCAAGCTTGATTCGGAACTTGGCGATCTCATGCCTGTTTTGAAGGACAGCAACAAAGATACTCTGACTGTTCGTGAAGTCTTGTCGCACTACGGAAGGCTGATGCCTTACATTCCTTTTTACAAGACCATGGTTGAAGGGGAAGATGGTCAGCCCATGAAGAAGTATTTTCGGGACAAGAAGTCCGACAAGTACAGCGTCAAAGTTGCGGATGACCTCTATCTGAGAACGGATTATCTAGACACCATATTCAATCTGATTGCTGAAGCCCCCCAACAGGAGAAGCTCGAGTACAGGTACAGTGGTTTGCCATTTTACCTTTTCAAGGATTATATCGAAAAACAATACGGCAAGTCACTCGATGAATTGAATCGCGAGTATTTTTATGCCCCACTGGGTGCTTCAACGCTATGCTACAAGCCCTTGAACAAGTTCCCCAAATCGAGAATTGTACCGACAGAGGATGATGATTTCTTTCGTCATCAGCTGCTTCATGGAAATGTTCATGACGAAGGTGCGGCCATGATGGGAGGCGTAAGTGGAAACGCAGGGATGTTCGGAACTTCAAATGATGTTGCGAAGATGATGCAAATGTACCTTCAAAAAGGCTATTACGGGGGAAAGAGCTATTTCAAGCCGGAGTCGATCCGCTGGGGCTGGGAACTCCTCACTCAGGTGTGGGGTATTCCGGCCAAGCGTCTTTTTGCCACGGTCTATTCACCCGACACGGCGGCGGGAGATCCGGCCGAGTTTGACCAGGAAGCCTACGACATCTGGAAGGCGATTTTTGAGGCCGAAGGACTCGAC
>JAUIKV010000309.1 GCA_030430615.1 Bacteroidia bacterium | reverse complement strand
GCTGACATTGTCAAAATTGTTGCAGGCGGTTTCCAGGGAGGAAAGGGCCTGGAGGCGGTCGTGGGCGCGGTTCATGAATTTAAGGTCCTCATCTCTGAAAGACTGTATCCCGACACTCAGCCTGTTCACTGGAGTCTTTGACAGTTCAATGATCCTGGACGCCTCAAGATCATCCGGGTTGACCTCCAAGGTGATCTCTGCATCAGGATCAATTTCGAAGTTGTCTTCAATCAATGAGATCAATCGCTCGATCTCAACAGGGTGAAGAAGGGAGGGCGTGCCGCCTCCAAAGTAAATCGTTTGAATCTTGCTCTTCAGTTGACCAGCAATCGCGAGCTCGTCTTTTCGCATCCGGATTTCAATCTCCATAGCGCTCAACATCTCCTCTTTTCTGCGCATCGAAGTGGAAAAGTGAAAATCGCAATAGTGGCAGGCCTGTTTGCAAAATGGAATGTGCAGGTATATTCCCGACATAATCGTTCAAGGTAAAATCAAGTTCAAAGATACCTATTCAAAGGTACTTGTATTCCAGGATGACGGTTCCATTTACCTCCTGGTCGGTGTCTTTTGAGGCCTCCCGGCTTTGCTCGCTGCCTATAAACTTTAACGGCAGATTGAATTTCTTTACCTCGAAGCTCACTTCAGTGCGACTAGGATAATCCCCCGTATCATATTGATTTACGGTGGTAAAGGTACCGTGTTTACGCGTATTCACAACGGATTCGTATATGAGCAAAACTTCCGGATCAAGTACGATGTCAGCGGTTATCCAGTCTGCCGACGGATCGAGAGAAACGAGCTTGTACACCATATTCTTTCCTCTTTTGGACAGAAAAATGGCCTGCATTGGAGTAGTCAACAGGGTTTTGAACTGTTCTACGGTTCCTCTTTTCGGCAAAAGGCTTAAACCCTTTCCCTGAACTCTAGTTTTTCCATCTTTCGAAAACTCCACATAAACCTCTTTGTCTGGGATCACCATCCCATCCACATTGATGCGGACCCGAATTTCACACTTTAGATCGATGTCGACGTCATATTTCGACTTCAAGCGCAGGATATTCTCATCGCTCATCGTCTGACCCACCAAAACCCCGGAAATCATAAAGAGCCATATAGCCAGCAGCGTTTTCATTGGGTAATATTCATCTTGTTAAACTTAAAATACGAGATCAGGTACAAAATCAGAATCATCCCCATCATGAACCCGAGCGATTGCAGAATGCTTTGAACGGGTATCTCATCCATGAAGAAAAGCTGCCATTTCGAAAAATGGTAGGAAAACAAGAATGGCTGCCAGGCGCTGAAGAGTCCGAACACGAATTTCTGAAGCAGGGTGGACAAAATCAGCACTCCCATGGATAGCAAGATCGAGGTCAGGGTATTCTTGAAAAACAGGCTGAAGATCATCCCCAAGGATGAAAAGGCAATCATGGAAACCGTGGCGAAAGCCAAAGACAGGGTGAGTCTCTTTAAAAAGGTCGCTTCCTGAATGAATTGAACGCCATCGAGAAAGACCACCAGATCTCCAGTGCCAAACAGAAAATAAGCGGGTATGAGCGCCGCGAGCACAGTCAACAACATAAACACAAAATTGTAGACAACCATAGCCACCATCTTCGCTTGTAACAACCTACCCCGCGAAATGGGTTGGGTCAGCAGCAGACGAATCGTTCCGATTTCGAACTCAACCGCAAAAATAGAGGCGGCGATGATCACGATCAGTACCGGGATATGAACCCAGAGGGTGTTCATGGCGAGATACGTGACAAGGTACCCGTTGAGGATCTCTCCGTTGACAATAAAGTATTCACTGATCGATTCCAGCAGGAATTCAAAGATCTTCTCTCCTTCCATGAACATGCCCAGGTTGATAATCAGCATCAAAGCCATCGCAATGAAAAAAGTGACATAGGTTCGGTTCGAACTGAAGAGTTTGTATAATTCTATGTAGATCAGGTTTCTCAATTCACTCAGTTGGTCATGCGGTTATCTCGAGGTATTTGGATTCCAGCAAGTTTTGCGTTTCGACATTCACGGGTACGGCCCCCAGGGCCACCAATCTTTCGACTGTTCGGGCAATCGCATTAGGTTCAA
>JAUIKV010000308.1 GCA_030430615.1 Bacteroidia bacterium | reverse complement strand
AAGGATTTTGTCTGAGTTCATCCCAAACTCAGGATCACCGACCGTAGGGAGGTAATCATGGGGAGTTCATCCCAAACTCAGGATCACCGACCGTAGGGAGGTAATCATGGGGAGTTCATCCCAAACCAGGATCACCGACCGTAGGGAGGTAATCCGAAGGGAGGTAATCTCCAGTTACAAAAAAGAAGAGATGAGCCTTGCCATAGCATATACCAGTTTCTTGAACACGCCGATTTTACCCCAGGATTTCTTGTCTACTTCATTGCATTCCTCCAGATCCCTTTCAAATGCCACGTTCAGATCGCCGGCAAATTTCTCGCTGTAGATGACCGACATAATCTCAAAATTCAGATCAAAGCTGCGGATATCCATGTTGGCTGTACCCACGACACTGAGCCTGTTGTCGGCAACTACGGTCTTGGCATGAACAAACCCCTTCCTGTAAAGAAATATCCGGACCCCCGCGTCGAGGAGCTGGCTGAAATAGAAGCGTGAAGCAGCTCCGACAATGGCCGAATCCGATTTTTCAGGGACCATCAGTCGCACGTCCACGCCGCTGATCGCCGCCTGCATCAAGGAGTTCATAATGGTCTCACTGGGTATGAAGTATGGATTTGTCACATACAATTTTTCACGGGCCATGCCGAAGATTCGAGCATAGGTCAGCATGATGGGAGATTTTGGGTAAATGGGACCTCCGGCCACCACCTGGCCCAGGCCGTTGACTTCCCCGGGTTCAATCCTGGCGTCAGGGAAAAGCGTGAGGTCAAAAGTCAATTTATTCGGACTGGACGAGTTCCAGCTCACGATGAAATGTCTTTGCAGATTGGCGACAAGCGGACCCGTAATTTTCGCATGCGTATCTCTCCAGTACAATTTAGTGTCGATGCTGTTGTCATACCTGTCAGAAATGTTGATCCCTCCGACAAAACCCGTTTTGCCATCCACGATGATCACTTTTCTGTGATCCCTGTGATTGAGGCGATTCGCCAGCTGTTTGATCTTTAACTTGATCTTCGGATAAATCTCAACGCCCGCGCCCTTCAATTCCCTGACGATGTTTTTCTTGATCAACCGGCTAGCGTAATCGTCATAAAGCACCCGAATCCTGACGCCTCTTTTCGCCTTTTCCAAAAGGACTTCCTTGATCTGGTTGCCGCGAATGTCGTTCTCCCAATCGTAGTATTCCATGTGAATGAATTCCTCCGCCTTAGCTAAAACCCGAAGTACCTCCGGAAATTTTTCTTCCCCGTTGATGAGTAGTTGAAACCGGTTCGGCGTCAATCTTTCTTTTCCAATACCTGAAACAAATCGGATCAAGGGTTCAAAATGACCTATTTCATCCGAATGCTGCACGACGAGGTCCTCTGTTTCGTCGGGTATTTCATCCTTTAAGGAGGAGTCCAGATCGACCTGAGCCCTTCGCGCAAGGTCATTTGACCTTTGGTGTCGATAGTTTATCCCCAAGGAAAAATAGATCAAGATGCCACCGATTGGGAAAACCAGAATGAGCAGGAGATACGCCAGAGTCTTTGGGGTAGAATCAGTATCCAGCAGAACCCGGGCCACCGTGTATCCCAATATCAAAAGGTAAATTATGAACAGCAGGGTTTCCATGGCATTCGATTTACTCGTTTGGTAATTGCACCTATGTTAAAGATAGTCAAATGCAGCCTATTTATCATTGGGGAAGCAAATATGCCATCTCCTTATGTAGCAGAGAAGACAGAAAGAAGGTATCCTGAATCCCTATTCAATGATCTCCGCTACATTGCCGCAACTGTGCATCGCACTTCCGAAATAGGGATTCTGTACTTTTTCATCCGCACTCAGCCAATAGGCTCCCCTGTTGTCGTCCGCCATCGGGCAGAACTGATTGTACACTTTTTGGTCGATTCCGAAAATCTCAATCGCATGGGTCAAATGGACTGACAGATTCATAAAGGTGTTTCGTTGTTCCTCTATGCCCGATGAGGACGCAACCACTTGCGAAGCATTTTGAATTTTTGGGGCCAATTCTCTCCAAACCTGATGCGCTTTTGGATCGGTTAAAAGCTCCATATTCATATTCTCCACACCATTCCCAACCTTCGAGGCTTCTGCC
>JAUIKV010000065.1 GCA_030430615.1 Bacteroidia bacterium | reverse complement strand
GATTCGACTCATGACCGAATCCGAATCCTTCAAACAGATGATCAGGTGCTCCGGCGCATAAGCGTTTACAAGCTCAAGGGCCTCCTCAACTGAATCCATTACAATTGACTTGGAATTCTCTATGGCCTTTGCAGCAATCTCTTTTCGCGGCAAAGTCTCCAACTGGATTTCAATTTGCTCCTGGACATTTGTCTGCAATTGCTCTGACAGCGAAACCAGGATCACCTGGCTGTCAGCTCCGTGCTCGGCCTGGGACAAGAGGTCAGAGGCCACGAATGCAGGATCTGCACTTTCATCCGCCAGCACAAGTAACTCACTGGGGCCGGCCGGCAGGTCTATCGCCACTCCGTATTTCAATGCCATTTGCTTGGCCACGGTCACGTATTGATTTCCCGGGCCGAATAATTTGTAAACCGCCGGTATGCTTTCCGTGCCAAAAGTCATGGCAGCGATGGCCTGGATTCCTCCTACCTTGAATATGCGATCAATTCCGCAAAGTTCAGCGGTAAAAAGTATGGCGGGATCTATGTCTCCTTTTTGATCAGAGGGTGTGCACAGCACGACTTCCATGCATCCTGCAATTTTTGCAGGCACAGCAAGCATGAGAACGGTTGAGAACAGGGGAGCCGTGCCACCGGGAATGTACAGCCCAACCTTTTCAATCGGTCTTTTTTCCTGCCAGCAGCGTACTCCGGGATATGTCTCCACTTCAACCTTTTGCGTTATTTGACTTTTGTGAAACTTCTCGATGTTGCCGTGAGCCAGGCGAATGGAATCCTTCAGCTGCGAAGTCAATTTTGCGGAAGCCTCTTTCTTTTCGAAATCAGAGACTTCCAGCACATCGAGGTCTGCCCCGTCAAATGCTTTCACATATTTTCGTACGCCCTGATCTCCATCCTTTCGGATCTCCTCGAACATAGAGGAGACAAGACCTTCAATTTCCTCATAAGTTCTGGTCGGACGCCTCAGCACTTCACTCCAGATCTCTCTTTTCGGGTTTCTGTATGTCTTCATAGGATTCTCAATTTAAATTCCCGCATCACAAAACCATTTTTTCAATCGGAACGACCAACAGGCCTTCAGCACCAAGGCGTTTAAGCTCATCGATAAGGTTCCAGAATTTGTTCTTTTCAATCACCGTGTGAATGGAGCTCCAACCCTTTTCAGCCAGTGGAAGAACGGTTGGACTGCGCATTCCGGGAAGCAATTCGATTACCTCCTGAATTTTGTCATTCGGCACATTCATGAGAATGTATCTGAAATCCCTGGCCTTGAGAACCGACTGCATGCGAAATCTCAGGGTGTCGAGCAGCTCCTGTTTCTTGCCGTCGAGCAAGGGGGAAACCGCGAGCACGGCTTCAGATGTCGCAATGACCTCCACCTCTTTCAAATTGTTTTTGAAAAGGGTGCTGCCACTGCTTACAATGTCGCAAATCGCGTCGGCGAGACCAATATTCGGTGCAATCTCCACCGACCCCGATATCTGGTGAAGTTCGGCCTCGACATTCTGCTGATCTAAATACTTGTTGAGGGTGTTGGGATAGGACGTCGCAATCCTCTTGCCTCTGAGGTCCTCAATGGAATTGTAGTTGAAAGATTTTGGCACAGCCAGTGAAACACGGCATTTGGAGAAACTTAGCTTTTCCACAACCTGGATCTTTCCCTGGTCTTTTTCAACCAAAAGGTTCTCACCAATGATGGCTATGTCAACTACTCCATCGAGCAAATATTGCGGAATGTCGCTGTTGCGCAGGTAAAAGATCTCCATGGGAAAGTTCCTGACAGTCGCCTTGAGCTGATCCAACCCATTGCTTACTGACATTCCACACTCTTTAAGTATTTTAAGGGAATCTTCATTGAGCCTCCCTGATTTTTGAACTGCTATTTTCAATCGTTCCATCAATCTTGATTTTTGCGAGACCACCAACCGAAATCAAAAAAACCCGCTTGATGGACTCAAACGGGTTTTTAAATATGTTGACTTTACTCAATACATTTTCAGCTCGCTTGAGGGCAAGAAGGAAAATGGTGATGATGCAAAGCTGATCTTGTCATAATTTTTAAATGCGAAACAAAGGTAAAAAAATTCTTTCTAGAAATCCATAACCCAATTGAAATTATTCAGCCGCCGCTCTGGTTTTTGTTGCGCGCGTACTCATATCCTTGCTTCCACCATCTGCGCATTCGCTCCCTGTCAAAAATCAAGGAGTTAGTAGTCAGGACTGTTGGTGTGTGAAACATGTTGAGTTTTACGTTTCGGTTTTCTGCTTCGAGTTTTCCGATGGAGATGTTGGATTTCTCGATGTGGATCTGCATGAAATTGAAAAGGTGCGTAATAAGGTCAAACGGGTTTCTGGAGGGAAGGCGGTTCAATTGAGGGATCTCCGTATCCAGAACTATTGCATCAATTTCAGTAGCCCCCAGGCGAATGGCCTCACCAATTGGCACGAGGTTGGCAAATCCACCATCGGCGTACTCGCAACTGTTCTTCGTTAGCAATGACATAAAAGGGACGAAATTGCTGCTGCCCCAGATGTAGTCCCTGAAATCTGAGAACGATTCCTCTTGTAGCGCTTTGAATTCAACCTGGTTCAAAGTGAGGTTGGATACGGTGACCAACAATTTCTTTTTTCTTTCCAACACCTCTTTCAAGTGTTGATCGGTCACCTGCCGTTCGATCATTTTTCTCAAGTTCCAGCTCTCCCCGAAGGTCTTGCTTCCCCTCAGGAAATTGCGGAGTGTGGTCCGGTGGTTTATGCTCACGATCTGATGGCCCCTGAATTTCTTTATCCGGAACGGACAGCTGGAAAAAATCGTGCTCTGGTCGACATTGGAATAGATATCCTTCAGCTCCTCAACCTGACCAAGAGCCAGGTGGGTGACCATGAGACTGCCCGTAGACGTGCCAATATAGAGGTCGTAATCCTTTTTCTCCTCCTGGATGAGGTACTGGGCGACCCCGCCAGCGAATGCCCCTTTGCTTCCTCCTCCCGATATGACAAGCGCCTTCATATATTTTTTCCCTAAAAATAGATGTATAACTTTAAAAAATTTACTTTTGATCCAAGATTTTTCAAGGTGTACAATCGTCAATTGCTTTTCATTGCCTGTTTAAGTTTTCTCTTTCTACGAGGACAGTCTGATGATGTGCGATTGGATTTCGAACAGAACTTTCTCATTCCGGGCACGAGCATACGGGCCATAGAAGTTGATGAGCAATCCAGCCTCTGGTTCGCGGGATCGAATGGGAAATTTGGCAGGATCGCCAATGACAGACTTCAGCTTGACAGTTTGACTTATGGGGAGAAGCACCCTTCCTTCAGGTCGCTTGCGCTCGGCAAAAATGAAGCCTTTGCGCTAAGCATCGAGAACCCCGCCTTGCTTTTCAGACTTCCTGAACCGGGCTCAGGAGAAGCTCCCGAATTGATCTATAAGGAAGAACACCCCGATGTTTTCTATGATTCGATGACCTTTTTAAACCCGGATGTGGGGATTGCAATGGGAGATCCTATTGACGGCTGTCTTTCGATACTCATCACCTCGGATGGCGGTCAAACCTGGAACAAGAAATCATGCCTGGAGCTGCCGGCTATCGCCCCTGGAGAAGCAGGTTTTGCTGCAAGTGATACGAACCTTGCATCCCTAGGGGATCTGATCTGGATCGGAACCGGGGGAACGAGTGCCCGCGTTTTTGTATCCCGGGACAAGGGAGAATCATGGGAGGTTTTTGACACTCCATTGATCCAGGGAGGAACCATGACAGGGATTTACAGCCTTGATTTTGCTGACGAGCTGAACGGAATCGCAATGGGCGGCAACTGGGAAAAGAAAGGAGACTTCACTAATACCAAGGCCATCACTGAAGATGGAGGAAAAACCTGGAGCCTTGTATCAAATGGAGAATTGCCGGGCTACATCAGCTGCGTCCAATATGTGCCTGAAACAGATGGAAAAGAGGTACTGGCCTGCTCCACTGAAGGTATCTATTATTCAGATGACGGCGGCAGGAACTGGACCAAACTTAGCGATAGGGGTTACTATGCGCTACGCTTCGAAAACAGGGAACACCTTTGGATGTCAAAAAACAATGAAATTTCAAAGGTCACATTGAAACGCCGCTGATCTTTTATATTTTTGCATCCCGATCTCAAAACTGAATCCTATGCCTGAGCCTTTAAAGAATATGATAAAAATGATCCTGATCATCGCTCTCGCCGGAGTCGTTTTCAGCAGCTGTAAGAACAGTCAATTTGAGCGTGAATTCTCCTGTGACACGCCGATGAGCTTCAGCAATACAAAAAAGTATAAGGACGTTTTGGATCATTTCGAGATTGATGTTCCAAAAAATTGGAAAACAAGCCTTTACTATGATGAATATCAATCAAAACTTTATACTGCTGACACCACTCGAAACCTGTCTGAATCCTACATAATTGACGTCACCTGGCACCAGGGAGAACTTATCATCGATGATGATTTGGAGCGACTGGTTTCGGAGCAGGCAGGAAGGGAATTCAACCTGATTCCCGTCAAAGCGGGAGAAGGCGAATTCCTGGATTACCCTGCTTATTATCATATTTCAACCGGGAAGAAAAACAACCTGAGCTGGCATTACCTCCAGGTCTATTTGAAATACGAGCCCGACGAATATTACACCCTGACCTCAAAGATTTATGGAGACGAACTCGTGACAGAGAGAATCTGTGCCTCCTTTGCCGTTTTCAAGGAATTAGAGTTTATCGACTAGCCCTGCACCGAGTTGCGCCAATGCTCGAAACACCTTGAATTACCTTGAATTGAAATATCTTTCGGTTTTAAGCGTTTTCTTTTGATGGGATGAAAATCCCCTCGGACCAAATACACAATACGAATTGCTATGAAAAAGAACCTCGTTCTTGTATTGGGTCTTGTGTTTCTGTTGTATCCTATTGCGTCCTGCGAACCAGAAGACGAGCTCAATTCTATGAAATCCAGTGAATCCCCTACAACATTCCGTACAGACAATCGAATTATTCAGGAAGATCAGAGCCTTGACAAAGAGCAGATCGAAACGGTCAGTTGTGATGAAATCGAGTCGACTACGCTATATGCGGGGCAGGACATCGAGGTGGGCCTGGTCCATATTTCCAATTCTTCCGACAAAATTTTCGTTACGTACGATCTGACTCATACATCCTGGTCATTGCAGGAAACCCACCTCTACATAGGGTCGGAAGAGGAAATTCCGTACACGAAAGCAGGAAATCCAAAAATTGGGAATTTTCCTTACCATGCCGATCTAATTGAAGCGGGGAAAAAAGAATTCAGCTATGCGATTCCGATCGACGAACTTGAAGATTGTATGGTAATTATTGCCCATGCAGTGGTGCAAAAAGACGATCAATCTGATCAAAAGGAAACCGCGTTCGCCTTTGATAGCAGAAATGAGTTCCCGGGAAGCAGATGGGGTTGGTACATGGATTACTGCTTGCAGGAGTGCGAAGACTTCGTTGAAAACGAAGAAGAAGAAAATCCTGACAACCAAGTCTACACCAGCAATGACCCATCAAACGGTTCAGATCTGGACTGCCTGGAAAGCTATGCATTTCACTCGGTAAATGAGTCTGACGCACATTGTTTTCTAAGTTCCGGATTTGAGCAATGGGGATGGGTTAACCAGGTCTTTTACAACCCTCAAATGAATTATGTCACGGGCTATGTGCTCGACTTTCCTCTGCTCGCCAGCGCCTATCAATGCGACATACGAAATAGTTTGGAGGTAGGTTATATAAGGATCAGGGTGACTGGAGGTGACGGGCGTTTCACGGCAGACGTCGATGTCCACATCACAGATTCAACATATGATCTACAGGCCTTTGACATGTATGTAGGAACAGATGAATACCCGCTCGACGGCTCACTCAACCAAACGGTCCTCCCGGAATTCTACAATTACCACGAATCACTTTCCGGAACCCGATTTTATACTCTCAACGACATTCCATGGCCTTCGAATGCTTATTTCATCGGCCGAACCGAGTTGTGCCCTGCGAATTGAGAATTCATTCCGTCTTTTTTTGTGCCGAATGAGAGGGAATTGATATTTTTGATCCAAACAATGCACCATGAAACAGATCAAAGACCGATTTCTCAAATACGTTCAAATCGACACTCAATCGGACCCTGAAAGTCAGACAACACCCAGCACGGACAAACAGTGGAACCTTGCACGAATGCTGGCGAAAGAGCTTCAAGAGATCGGGCTTGAGGAGGTGAGCATAGATGAGAATGCCTATATCATGGCAACTCTTCCCTCCAATGTGGCGCATGAGGTGCCCACCATAGGTTTCATTTCTCATTTTGACACCTCTCCGGACTATTCGGGTACTGGGGTGAAGCCCATGATTCATGAGAACTACCAGGGTCAGGACCTGGTGCTCTGCGAAAAGGACAACATCGTCCTGTCTCCCTCCTATTTCGACGATATGCTTCTCTACAAAGGTCAGACCCTGATCACGACCGATGGAAGCACACTGCTGGGCGCTGATGACAAGGCAGGAATCGCAGAGATCGTAACGGCCATGGAGCATCTTGTTCAACATCCCGAGATAAAACACGGAAAAATACGCGTGGCCTTTACTCCTGACGAAGAGATAGGACGTGGGGCCCATAAATTTGACGTTGACAAGTTTGGAGCCGATTGGGCTTATACCATGGATGGCAGCCAGGTAGGCGAGCTGGAATACGAGAATTTCAATGCGGCAGGCGCAACCGTGAATGTTCATGGGAAAATCGTGCATCCGGGATATGCAAAAGGCAAAATGATCAACTCCATGCTGATCGCCGCAGAATTCATCGAAATGCTCCCGAACAAAGAGATACCCCAGGAAACGGAGGGTTATGAAGGTTTTTTTCATTTGCAACAAATGAAGGGCGAAGTGGAACAGACGAGACTGGACTATATAATTCGGGATCACGACATGGAACTTTTCGAAAAAAGAAAGAAGCAGATGATTCGGGTTGCAGAGCAATTGAACGCCAAACACGGAGAGAAAACGGTAGAGATTGAAATCAAGGACCAGTACTTCAATATGCGTGAAAAGGTGGAGCCAGTCATGCACATAGTAGATGTCGCGCGTGAAGCGATGAACGAGCTCGGGATCAAACCCATAGTCAAACCCATTCGAGGTGGCACTGACGGATCTCAATTGTCATACATGGGCTTGCCCTGTCCGAACATTTTCGCCGGCGGTCACAATTTCCACGGGCGCTACGAATACGTCCCGCTGGAATCTATGATCAAGGCTACCGAAGTGATTGTGAAAATCGCGGAGAAAGTAGCCTCAAAGGGCATGTAGAAGCAAGAAAGGCTTTGCAGAAGCATTGCTGTTTCCAAAATAACACGAATTCCAAGTATCTGTTATTTTTTGCAATAAAATTTTGATAGTCACGGGGCAATATTAGATTTGCCGCTCTAACAATTCAGGAAATGACCCACGAGAACCTACTTTCACTGGTTGAGAAATACGAGAGTCCGCTCTACGTGTACGACGCTGAAAAAATAATCAGCCAGTACAACAAATTGCAATCTGCTTTTGAAACTGTCAATAAGCTCAAGATCAACTACGCGTGCAAGGCCCTTTCTAACCTGAGCATTCTAAAGCTATTCAATTCGCTGGGAGCAGGTCTCGATACCGTATCTGTGCAGGAAGTGCAGCTTGGGCTGAAGGCCGGATTTGATCCTTCGGACATTATTTTTACTCCGAATGGCGTTTCCCTGGGTGAAATAGAACAGGCTACAGAATTAGGGGTTCAGATAAACATTGACAACATCTCCATCCTGGAACAATTTGGCCAGAAACACCCAGAAGTGCCGGTTTGCATACGCATGAACCCGCATATCATGGCTGGGGGAAATACTAAAATTTCGGTAGGACACATCGATTCCAAATTTGGGATTTCGATCCACCAACTGCCTTTGATCCACAGGGTTGTCGAAAATACAGGCATGCGAATCACCGGGGTTCACATGCACACAGGCTCAGACATCTATGACATCGATGCGTTTTTACGTGCTACGGAAATTCTTTTCAACGTCGCGATGACTTTCAAGGATTTGGAATACATAGATTTTGGCAGCGGATTCAAAGTGCCATACAAGGAAGGAGACATAGAGACTGACATCGTTGAGCTGGGAGAGAAAGTTTCAAAGCGCTTCAATGAGTTCTGTGGAGAATTTGGCCGTGAGCTGACTCTGATGTTCGAACCCGGGAAATTCCTGGTCAGCGAGGCCGGACAGTTCCTCGTCCAGGTCAATGTGGTAAAGCAGACGACTTCAACCGTCTTTGCAGGTGTTGACAGCGGTCTCAACCACTTGATCCGACCCATGTTCTACGACGCCTATCATCAGATTGAGAACATCTCCAACCCATTGGGGAAGAAACGGTTTTATACGGTAGTTGGTTACATCTGCGAGACCGATACGTTTGGTGCCAATCGTCAGATCAGTGAAATCAAGGAAGGAGACATACTCAGCTTCAAGAATGCCGGGGCCTATTGTTTTTCTATGGCCTCCAATTACAACTCACGTTACCGCCCCGCCGAAGTCATTTTCTACAAAGGCAAAGATTATCTTGTCCGCGAAAGAGAGACGATAGAGGATTTGCTGATGAGACAGACGAATGCAACTTTAGAGCTGGAGTAAGATTTTGAGCTGTAACAAGCTTTAGTCGAGGGTGAAGTTATCCTCTACCAGGCCTTTTACCCTGCTATTGAGATACTTCATTGAATTGTAGCTCGAGTGTTCGAGGGTGATCACCACCAGGTCGTCTTCCGGGTACTGCATGAGTGAGGTGCTGAAACCATTCCAGCGTCCGTTGTGATAGATCACTTTCTGCTCCCCGTCATCTTTGATCCTGAAACCAAAGCCATAAGGAACCTTTCTTTTGTACTTGGTGCTTCCCTTGGTGTACATCTCCTGCAAGGACTCTTCAGAGATGAGTCTTCCGGAATTCAAGCCCTCAACCCATTTTAAAAGGTCTTCTGTCGTCGAATAGATGTTCTTGTCTCCGACCACCGCATCGTTGACCGTTCCCGGAATGGCCGCGTGCCAACGCCTTCTGTACAAACGGTAGCCCGAGAGTTGTCCGTCACGGATTGAATCCTGACCGAAACTATAAACAAAAGACTGCCTCATGTTCAAAGGCTTGAAGATCTCCCGATCCATAAATTCGGCGAAGCTCTGACCAGAAACCTTTTCTACGATGGCGGACAGAACAAAATAGCCCGTGTTCGAATAGTCGAAATTGGCTCCGGGTCTGAAAAACGGATTGAGTTTTTCCTTCGAGATCATATCCATCATCTCGGCATTGCTCGGTGCGTAATCCTTGTCCCATTTGTGTTCGGCCAGCCAAAAATACTTGGGAAGACCGGAGGTGTGATTCAAAAGATGCCTTACGGTCACTTCGGCATAGGGAAATTCCGGAAAAAACCGGGTCACCTTGTCATCAAGGGTCAATTCATTACGGTCTTTGAGAATGAGTATGGCCGCTGCCGTGAACTGCTTGCTCACCGAGGCGAGCTGAAACAGCGAATTGTCATCAATCTTGGTCTTTTCTTTGAAATTTGCGTACCCGTAGTGCTTTTTGAATACGACTTTTCCTCCTTTAGCCACAAGTACGCTTCCGTGGAAATCGTGTCTTTTATTAAATCTTTGGAAGGTGGAATCGAGTTTTTGATGCACTTCCCGGGTCAAATTGGCGGGATAATAGGCTAGCGGAATATTGACGTTCTTTCGCAACTCCGTGGTTTTATCCAGGAAATCCTTTTCAGGTACGCTTGTAGCGACGCTGAAACTGTGGAGAACGAAAAAGACAAGTACAAGGAGGTACTTTATTGCAATATTCCTTTTCATGCTAAAATGTTACTGTTAAAGACCCCAAAAATTAAAAATATTCCTGGATTTTCCAACTATTGGAACATAGAATTCCCGGAGTCACGCAATAATTAACGTAATTTTTGCACATTTATTGAATAAACGGGCAATCCTGCCTGGATCAGTACTTGGCCGGCTTCCCATGGGCCCGGGTGCGATTGATGAATTCTCTGAGATCCTCATTGGCCGACTTCAAGTCTTCTTTTCTGAGATACATCATGTGCCCGCTTCGATACCCTTTGAAACTCATTCGATCCTGAAGCTTTCCGCTCTGATCGAGCTGCCACATGGTGTATTTCGCGTTGAAATAGGTAGTGGCCCCATCGTAGTATCCGGATTGAAAAAGGAGGTTCAAATAAGGATTTTCAGCCATTGCCTTGCGCAGATCATCTCTTGTGTTGTTGTTCGTTTCGTCCCAAGGCCGGACAGGACCGAACATGTTGTATTTTATGTCCGTTTTGAACTTGAGATGCTCCCGGATGTAATAATTGATGGCTGGGGTAAAGGAATGCAGCCAAGATGTCAGCTCTGCACTGTAGTCAGGGCTGTCACCGGCCTCAGATCTGTCGAGACCCAAATATCTCGAATCGAGTCTACCGATGGTTTGACCGGTCTTGTCACGGAGCAGGTCCTTCCAAAAAAACTGCGTGGGAACGTCCAGATTATTCTGCATTATGGATTTGACCGAAAGACCCGAATAATAAGACATCTTTTCAGCGACCTTCTTTTTGTCCTCCATCGAAAGAGAACCTCCCCTGGCCAGCGCCGGCATCAGGTTGTCGAGTGCATAATTTTCAGATTCCGGCAGAATTTCGAGAAGGTCTTTCTGCTGCAATTCCTGCGGAAGTGCTTTGTGATGCCAGGCTGCAGCCGTGAAATACGGAAGATTCAGGGCAGAAGAAATGGCCGGGTCTGAGTTGAAATAGTTGTAGTCCGCCGGAGAAACCAGGATGACCCCATTGAGATACATCCACTGCTTCTCCTGAAGCTCAAGGGCGAGCCCGCTGACCCGAGTGCCTCCATAACTTTCACCTATCAGGTATTTTGGCGAGAGCCAGCGATTGTGACGAGACACGAAAGAGTTGATCCAGTCGGCCAGATACTTGATGTCGGCGTTGATTCCGAAAAATCGTTTTTTCTCCGCCTCCTTCATCGCGCTCAACTTACCTGGATCAGACGCACTTGCCTCGTCCCGAATCGGCCTGGAATAACCCGTATTAACCGGGTTTACAAAGACGATGTCTGCGACGTCCAGAACCGAATTTGGATTCTCGTGCACGCCATAAGGCTGTTGCGGATACCCTTCTTCGTCAATATTCAAAACCTTCGGGCCTGTATAAGCCACGTGCATCCAAACCGAAGCAGACCCCGGACCCCCATTAAATGAGATCAGGAGCGGGCGATCCTCCATCTTTCCGGCATTGCTTCTCTTATAATAGGTGTAAAAAAGGCTTGCAGTCGCTTTTCCATTGTCATCCCAT
>JAUIKV010000064.1 GCA_030430615.1 Bacteroidia bacterium | reverse complement strand
GACCATGGCGGTATTGCCATCGTTCCAAAGGGTGAGAATGTCGGTAGCCACGTGGGCACCGCTTCCCGCAGCCATTGCAAACTGGCTTCTCCATCCGGCAAGGACGCCTGCCACATACAGATTTTTTGCCACCAGGTGGTTCTCATTCTTGAGTTGGATGCGCTGTTTCGCCGCCGGAAGGTTGGGGTGCGGCTCGACAAACTCCATCAATCCTTCTATATTGAACAAATTGGACGGGCCCACTGCCACAACAACAACCATGCTGTTATAACTGTTTTTGTTGGTTTTGACCAGGTATCCCACTTCTGTTTTAAGCACCGCAATGACCTTTTCCTTTTCAATCTGCACGACGTGAGGGTAGCATGTTTCCAGTTGGTTCCGCCCACTGTCGAGAAGCTCTTTTCCGGTCGTTCCAGGTTCTATGCCCAAAACGTTGTTGAACAGGGCTCCGTCGAGAGCCGAGCTCCTTTGGTGCATGATGATTCCAATTTTCTTGTCCGCCGCAAAAGGCTTTTTTTGGGCTGAACCCAGGACGAGAGCGCACGACATTCCTGCGGCTCCTCCACCAATGATCAAAACATCAAAATCCATAGGTCAAAAATACAAAAAGCTACAGGAAAAGGCCCTGTATATTGGAGGCGAAAAGCTTGACCGCGATAGCCAGCAAAACGACTCCAAAGATTTTGCGAATGACGCCGATTCCTCCCGATCCCAGCTTCTTCTCGATTTTGTTTGAGGACTTCAGGACGATGTAGACGAAGATGGTATTCAAAATTATGGCAATAATGATATTGATATTGTGAAATTCAGCTTTTAACGACAGAATTGTAGTCATGGTTCCGGCCCCCGCGATCAGGGGAAAGGCCAACGGAACTATACTGGCTGTACTGGGGGTTTCCTCTTTGTATAGTTTAACGCCAAGAATCATTTCCAGGGCCAGGAAGAGCAGGACAAAAGATCCGGCTACGGCAAAAGAATACACGTCAATTCCTATGAGGTTTAAGATCTGTGCGCCCACGAAGAGAAAAAGAATCATGAGCAGCATGGCCACCACAGAGGCTTTTTCTGATTGAATATGCCCTACTTTTTGCCTGAGGTCAATGATGATTGGTATGCTGCCAATAATATCAATAACAGCGAAAAGAACCATACTGGCTGTTGCTATTTCTTTGAGATTCAGTTCCATGAGAAAAAAATTAGGGCGCAAATTTAATCAATTTGACCGATTTCGAGAGGTATTTTTAAAAAACCGCTCAGGATTGCTCAATCAGGAATATCCAAGTCTTGAAAAAGAATGTATTTTTGCCTGATTAACAACCGAAAAGAGATTCTTAAGACGATGTTTCAACTGGGAAAGACCATAGTGTCAGAGGAAATACTTGAGAAAGAATTTGTGTGCAATTTGAATGCCTGTAAAGGGGCCTGCTGCGTTGAAGGTGAGGCAGGTGCACCATTGGAAGAGCAGGAGCTTGACGAGTTGCGCGACAACTTTGAAAGAATCAGACCCTTTCTCGAAGAAAAAGGATTGGAAGCTATTAAAGAACAAGGGCTTTTCACCACCAATGAACTGGGGGAGCATGAGACCCCTTTGATCGATGGCAAAGACTGTGCCTACGTCATTTATGATGAGCGAAATTATGCATTGTGCGGCATTGAGGAAGCCTACAATCAGGGAGCTGTTCAATTCAAGAAGCCTGTTTCCTGCCATTTGTACCCGGTTCGCATAAGGCAATACAGTGAATTCGCGGCGATCAATTATCACAAATGGGAAATCTGTGATGATGCATGCACCCTTGGGAAGGAGCTCCAAGTACCCGTCTATCAATTCGTCAAACAAGCCCTGATCAGAAAATTTGGGGAAAAATGGTACCACGAGCTCGACGAGATCGCTGACAAGATCAAGTCAAAACAAAACAGATCGACCAGTTGAACTTGATTCGATACGTTTTACATATCTGCTTTTTATTTCTTCCGTTCCTGGCAACTGCACAAGAACTGGATGCAGAAAAGGTTAAGGAAATCAATCGCCAGGCCTTGCATCTGAATCGTGAAGGAGATTTTGACCATGCCGAAAAACTGCTCGAAGACCTTCTGGATGTATTGGAGAAACAGGACTCTGAATTGGCCTACAAGGCTGTCACGTGGCAGACTTTGGCGAAGGTTGTCATGAACCAGGGAGATTACGACAGATCTTTCGATCTGGCCCGCAGATCGCTCAGTTTTGGCTTGTCGAAACCAGACAGTGCAAATATCGCAGACAACCTGAACACCATTGGGATCAACCATTATTTTAGATCAGATTACGACAGTACCACCTACTACTATGAGAGGTCCCTGGAGATAAAGAGAGAAATTTCCAAGGATCCTTATTCCCTAGCAGTTTCTGAATACAATTTGGGAATTGTGTATGAAGACCTGGGAATACCGGAAAAGGCGCTGGAATACTATCATGCAGCGGAACGGAATCTTTTGAGCAGCGAGGTCGAGAACACATTTTTATCAGATGTTTATGTAGGGATATCCCATATACATTTCTATTCGGGAGATACCGAAAGGGCTGAGTTCTATGCGGAGAAGTCATTGCAGGAGGGACTTGACAGCTATGGGCCTGATAACCCAAACATAACCTTCATATATACTTCCTATGCCAATATTCTGGAGTACCAGGAACGATACCAGGAAAGCATTGAGCTATTGGAAAAGAGCCTGAGCATCAGAAGGCGCAGCTACGGGGAGAACCATCGGTGGACTTGTGAAACTTATTACGACCTGGCCAATATATACCGACTTGACGGGCAAATAGACAAAGCTGAGAACCTTTACAAAAAAGCGATTGAGATCGGAAAGCGAATCGGCAACAGGCAGTACCTGGCATACGCAAAGACCTATTTGGCAGGGCTGTATATTGAAGAGGAGAAAAACCTGGAACAAGCGGAAAAGCTTCTTATAAGCTCTTTGGACGAACAACAGGAGATTTTTGGTGACAAAAACGAAGTAGTTTCAGAGATCTATTCACGAATGGCGAATTTGTCACGAATCAGGCAGGAGGAACATCGCTTTTTTGAGAACATTGAGAAAAGCCTTTATTCCTGCAACTATTCGAAAGACAGCATTCAAAAAGTCATAGCTCCCTATCATGCGCTTGAAACAATTTTACTGTTGAGCAGTTGGTACGAGGACCGGTTTGAGGAAAAAAAGGAATATTCCAACCTGGAAAAGGCCTATGATTTATTGTACGAGCAGGAAGAACTCATTAATCATATTCAGCGCAATTTCTCAACGGATCGTTCCAAAATCAACCTTGCGAACGAGTATCGGAAGGTTTTTGAAAACGGGATGAATCTCTGCTGGAAGCTCTATGAGAATAGCAGTGATTCCAAATATCTTGAAAAGGCTTTCGATCTTTCTGAAATGAACAGGAACAGCACTTTGCTGAGTGGCCTAAGGGACATTCAGAACAGGATGATTTCTGAACTTGCGGAAAAGGAGCTTCTGCATGAAAAGGAATTAAGGAGTCAGTTGGAAAAGGTCAAAATGGATCTGTACTACGAGAAATCCGCGGAGAACCCGGAAAAGGAGTTTTTGAACGAGCTCCTGGCAAAGAGGATTGAACTGACCATGTCTCTTGACAGCCTTTATGCTAGTATGGCATCGAATTACCCCAAGTACAACAGTCTAAAGTCAAATATCACGGATACAAATCTCGGGGAGATTCAAGAAAACCTGAGAGAAAATAGTCAGCTATTGGCGTTTTTTCTTGGGCAGAACAATCTGTATACTTTTTCAATTTCTCAAGATACCGTGGCGTTTTTTAAATCTGGCGAAGCACGGGAATTGGTAAAGAAATCAGAAGAATTCAAAGAGCGCCTGACGCAAAGGAGCCAGGTCGTTGAGGTTTCGAAAGACCTATACAAGCTCCTTGTGGAAGATCGCATAGATGCAGATACGAAAGAGCTTATCCTGGTTCCTGACAATGTTTTGAATTACATTCCTTTCGAAATTCTAACTGACAGTTTGGAAAATCATTTGGTTGAAAAATATGCGATCAGCTATTCAGCGGGAGCACGAATATTCTTGGAGCTGGGCAAGGACTTCTTTCAGTATGATACAGAAGAAGATTGGGCGGGTTTTGCACCTTCTTACGAAGATGATCTCCGATTGTTCTCCAATGAGGACGAAGTGCGATCGATTGCGGATAACATTGATGGTGAAAGTTTTCTGGGGGAATTTGCAACCCGTGAAAACTATCTGAAGCACAATAGAAGTTTCAAAATTCTCCACCTGGCAACGCATGCCGAAATCGACAATAATAATCCGCTGTACAACAAACTGATCTTCGCTGACGGAGACCTGACAGCTTCTGACATATACCTATCAGACACTAGGGCCAAAATGGCGGTCCTGAGCGCCTGCAATACGGGTTTTGGAAAATTGGAAAAGGGCGAAGGCGTAATGAGTATGGCAAGAGCCTTTCATTTTAGCGGAGTTCCGGCGGTGGTTATGAGTCTCTGGAAGGTCCCCGACAGATCTACCAAGGAAATTATGCTTCACTTTTATAAGTACTTGAAAGAAGGTAATTCTAAAAGTGTGGCCCTGCAAAAAGCAAAATTGGATTATTTGTCTTCAACTGACGATATGGCTCTGAGACATCCCTATTACTGGGCAGGGTTTGTTATCAATGGGAATACAGAGCCTCTCGACTTGAAGGGATCGAACCTGACACGTCTCATGGGGGTGATAGCTTTGTTGGTGGTGTTTATCGGAGTGTGGTTCTTGTGGCGAAATAAAAGGGACGACTAAAATTATTTAAGCAGTTCATACACCTTTTCGGCCTCCTCTTTTTTGAAACGAAGCTCCTCATTTTGATTTCTCAAAATGTCCATAAAATACCTGGCCTCCTCTTCCTTGCCTTGCTTGAGATAGGCCAGACCCAGGTACCAAGTGGCTTTTTGCCTGCAATCCATGTTCTGCAATGTGCCTTGATCGGGTTCGGTCAACGGTATTAAAGTCCGAATCGCATCTTCTGTTTTACCCACAGAGAGAAGACATAATCCACGGTAGAATTCAATGTGTTTTTCGTTGGGATTTTCAACCGAATTGAACAGATTGATGGCTTTGTGGTATTCTCCTGCCTCGTAGGCTAAGAACGCCCTGTATTCTATAGTATGCAACTCACTTCCCCTTACAATGGGAAATACTGTATTCGGATAAGGCTCGTAATAGGTTTCAAAGATTGTCTCATTGGACGGAAACACATGATTCTTGACCATCCAGGAACCAAGAGACAAAAGAACAGCAAGGCTTGCCGCGGCAAGCCACTTGACAGGAACGACTGAAAACCGTGAATTCTTGTTTAAATTCGTTTCAAATTTGCCCAGGGTTTCCTTCAGTTCCTCATTCTGATGACGCGTTATGGCCTCTTTCAGGTCCTTGTGAAAGAGAAACTCCTTCCTGAACTCTTCATTGTTCTGCAACAAATCATTGAATTCAAGCCTTTCTTTTGGGCTTAACGCGTTCTCAAAATACCGGTCTATAAGATCAAATCTTTCCTCCATATTTTTGAACAAGGTCTTTTAGTTGTCTCAAACAACGTGATTTTTGACTTTTTAATACTTTCTTGTTGCTGTATTCCAAAATTTCCTGAATCTCATCCAGGTTGTACCCTTGATAATAGAATAGCTTAAGAATGCTTTTGCAACGATCTCCGAGCTCAGCAAAGCATTTTTGCAATACCCTCTGTTCATTAGTTAATGCATCCTCATCAAGGTTAACATCAAAATCAACATTTTCCTGCAGGAGGTCCACGTCCTCTTTTAGATCCTCTCTCGAACGAATTCTAAAATTATGATAAATTTTGTATTTGCCAATGGCAAAAAGATACGTTGAAATATTGCTCTGCAAGGCATCGATTCTTCCATTTACGGCGTTGTCTCTCAAGACAATGATCGCGTCCTGATAAATGTCTACGGCATCCTGCTCTTCAATGTTGTACTTCTTGCTGAAGTTGATAAAACCTTCACGATTCTCCACATAGATCTTTTCAAGGGTTTTCTGATCTCCCTTTTTCAACTGATCGATGATATGTTTCAACTTCTGATCCGACATTGGCGCAAATTACGCAAAACACTCTTAACTATATGTGATTTCAACCATTGAGGATAGAATCACATGTCAAAAGTAGAGCCAAATCCCAGGAATGAATTCAGAACCGCCTTTCTTCAAGTAAGGAGATTTCTTTTTTCACTTTTAGTTAAAAAATTTCTTTTAGGTCACATCGGGACCAGAATACCTGAATTCGATTTACATCCAATTGACGAGAATCATCGAGGTCTTTGACCTTCATCATACTTTCGACGACAATCTGGTTGTATCTTCCGTTGTGTTAATTTAAAATCGAATGTTATGTCAGTTTTGAAAGTAGTGGAGATTCTAGGGAATTCAACAGTGAGTTGGGAGGATGCGGTACAACAAGTCGTAAATGAAGCCTCCAAGACCATTAAAAACATTAAATCTGTGTACGTACAGGACATGCAGGCCATGATACAGGACAACAAAATTGTTCAGTACAGGGTCAATGCCAAGGTCACTTTCGCTATAGTAGACCAATAGAGGATTGAAATTGGCTAAATGAGCTCCAATAATCCTTGTTTTTTCTATTTCAATGAAGAAGCATATACAAGCCTTTTGAGAAGCTGAGTCATTCCGAGGGCGGCAAGGCCGAAAATAAGTACCCATTTGAATTGATCCCATTCCAACGGAACAAGGGACAGGGCTTCCTGCGTGAAAGGCAGGAAATAGGCTGCCATCATAATCAGAAGGCAGGTGAGAAGAGCCCACCACACCCATCGATTAGTGGTGACCTTATTTCGGAAAAAGGAATGGTTCCGAAGGGGCATGTTAAATACGTTCAGGAGTTGGACCAGCACCAGGGTGTAGAAACCTAGATTATTGATCTTGTCTGGCTCAAGATTCAACTGTATCTTGCCAAAATAACTGATGCCCAGGACGGCTGCCGTCATGGTGATGCCGTACAAGGCTGTCATGGACCAAAGCTTCCCGGTCATAATGGGTTCATTGGACTTTCTCGGAGGATCGTTCATGATATCATGTTCGGCCTTGCCAACTCCAAGCGCCAACGCGGGAAAAACATCCGTGACCAGGTTCAGAAAAAGAATCTGCAAGGGAAGCAGGGGCGAAGGCAGGAACAGGAAAAAAGAGATGGCCACCGCCAGGATCTCGGCGAGGTTGCACGACAAAAGGTACACGGTGAATTGACGGATATTCTCGAAAATCGCCCTTCCCTGACGAATTGCCATCTCGATGGAAGTGAATCGGTCGTCCTTGAGCACGACATCCGCGCACTCACGCGCAGCCTCAGTCCCACGTATTCCCATTGCAATTCCAACGTCTGCCTTTTTCAGGGCAGGAATGTCATTGATGCCATCGCCGGTCATGCCAACGACGTAGTTGTTCTTTTGGTAGAATCTGACAAGATCCAGTTTCTGATGTGGTGTTACTCGGGCGAAGACCAGCGTGTTGAGAATTTGGGTAGCCTCGTTCTGTTGCATATCGGAGCCCAGGTCTTTTCCATGGAAGGGAATTTTTGAGCCATCAACTGAATCAAAAATGCCAACCTCTTCCGCTATTTTCTTTGCCGTGTCCGGATGGTCTCCGGTCACCATCACCACGCGTATGCCCGCTCTGTGATAGGTCTTTATAACCTCGGGGACGTCCTTCCGCGCCGGGTCTATAAAACCTACGATTCCTGAGAAGAGCAGGTGCTCGCATATCTGGTCGACTTCAACCTTCCGCCCTGTTTCCTTGTAGGCGAAAGCGAGAATTCGGAGTCCTTCAGATGCCATTTGAGATACGGTTTCTGACCACAGCTTTTTATCAAGGGTCTGCGCACCTGCATCTGAAGCATTTCCAATGCATCTCTCAATGACATTTTCAAAAGCACCTTTGACGCATACCAGATGCCCGTCTTTCCTCTGATGAACCGTGGCCATCATCTTGGTTTCGGAATCAAATGGCACCTCGAGCTTTTCAGGAAATCTGGATCGAAGTTCCAAAGGATCGACCCCGGATGACTGGGCAAATTGAATCAGGGCAAGCTCGAGTGGATCCCCGAAAACTTCTCCGTTTTCAAATCTGACGTTGCTGCAGAGAACACCTAGTTCGATCATCCGCTTGAGTTGCAGGTTGTCCCGACTCACCTGAATCAGGTCTTCCCCCTTCCACTGCCCTCTCTCCCAAAGAGCAAGGGCAACGGTCATCTTGTTCTCCGTCAGGGTCCCGGTCTTGTCGGTGCAAAGTATGCCCATTTCCCCAAGGCTTTGAACCGCTTCAAGCTTTTTGATCAATACATTCTTTCGGGCAAGTCGCAGCATGCCATGGGCCAGTGCGATCGTAGCCACGATAGGGAGTCCCTCGGGAATTGCCGCAACGGCCAGGGCTATTCCCGTTTTGATCATGAGAACTGTGTCCCTTCCCTGAAGGACACCCAGGGCTCCGATGACCAAAGCAAGAAAAAGTGTGAGCCAGATCAGGATGCCACTTAGCCTGGAGAGTTTCTTTTCCAGCGGAGTTCTTTCTTTTTTCTCCAGTGAGGCACTCTCTTGAATCTTCCCCATCAAGGTTGCGTCGCCGGTGCTCGTGACCACGGCCTTTCCGTATCCGCCGTTGACCAGGGTGCCGTTGAAAACCATATTGTTTTGATCCGCCGGCTGGGTTTTCATCGGAAGAGGCGGGGTGGTCTTCTCAACTTCAAAGCTCTCACCGGTAAGGATCGATTCGTCGATCCTCAGGTTGTCGCATTCGAGAAGTCTCGCGTCTGCTGTGACCAGATCTCCCTCCTGCAAAATAAGGATGTCACCCGGAACGAGCCGGTCGGCTGGGATCGATTGGTTCTTTCCCCGGCGAAGGACCCGGGAGACTACCTGCGACATCTTGCGCAATGACTCCATCGAGCGAAGGGCCTGATATTCAATGGCGAAACCAATTGCAACCGTAATGAGGATGACCACCAGGACAGCAAGTGCTTCCATGAACTCCCCGAAGATCAGGGCCAGGAATATGGCGGTGCCAAGGACATAGATCACCGGGTCGGCAAATTGCTCCAATAAGATTCTCCAAGCGGGCTTTTGCTTGTATTCAGCCAACTGGTTCGACCCGTATTTGGCTCTCAGCTTCCTGACCCGGGTATTCGAAAGGCCCTTTTTCGGGTTTACCCCGAGCCTTTCGCTGACAGCTTCACCGGTTAATCTATGAGGGTTGAGAACCATCTCGAAGCGTTATTTGGTCATAGATGCGGATACATATCACCTTTTCGCGTTTTGAGCTGGCGCTTGAGGTCTTTGATTGTCTCATCAGTGGCCTTTTCAAAACTCTCCTCATCTGAGGAGGCGAATATCCGGGGCCCCGGAACGCTCAACCGGATTTCACAGATCCTGCCCTTTCCGACGGACCCTTTTTCAATTTTATAGAAGACATTGGCCCTTTGAATCCAATCGTATCTTTTGAACAGCTTGTTGAGTTTCTTCATGAGAAGCTCTTCCACATAAGGACTCTTTTCCATATTTAAAAACTGGACGGTTGCTTTCATAAGTCTATCAGATTGAATGAAATAGTTTAAACCAGTAATTTACATTGAAATCGCACAAAAAAGAATGATCTTGGTCAATCACTGGGCAAAACAGAAAACCCTGTTCGTGTATTGCTGCATCATCATCGTTTTTTCAATTAGACCTATATTTTCTAAATTGTATCCGTTAATTCAAGTCTGAAAATACGATTGCACATTTTACCTCAAGGATAGTGAATGAAAAGAATCACTCTTAAACATATTGCCAGGGAATTCAATGTGTCAATAGCCACGGTATCGAAGTCGCTTCACGACAGCCATGAAATCAGTGAAGCTACCAAAAGCAAGATTCAGGCTTTCGCGCGGAAACATCATTACAGTCCCAACAACCTTGCGCGCAGTCTTGTAAACAAGAGGACGAAAACCTTAGGGGTGATTATTCCAAACATAATGAACAACTTCTTTGCCAAGGTCTTTGTCGGAATCGAAGAAATTGCAGCGTTGAGGGGATATAACCTGATCTCCTGTATCTCCAATGAGTCTTACTCCAAGGAAGTCAAAACCATGGAGCTTTTGAAAAACGGGACTCTCGACGGCTTTATTTTGTCTCTTTCGGAAGAGACCCAGATCAAACATGATTATGAGCATTTGAAGCATGCCATAGAGCAGGGGGTGCCTATTGTTTTGTTTGACAGAGTCACCGAAGAGATCCAGTGCGACAAAGTTACCGTTGACGATCTCGAAGGTGCGCACAGAGCGACCTCCCATTTGATTAAGTCCGGATGCAAGAGAATCGCCCTCATATCAATTCTCGACAATATTAGCGTTGGAAAATTACGGGTTGAAGGATATAAGAAAGCTTTGATTGAATCCGGGCGGGAAATTGATGAGAAGCTTATCGTGAGAATAGGCAGGGAGGAAGATTTTGAAACGGCTATGAAATTTGTTTTATCGGATAGAAGTATAGACGCGTTATTGTGTCTCGAAGAAAGTTCTGCGATCAGATCACTCGTCCTGTTGAAGCAAATGAATTACAGGATCCCGGAGGAAATGTCAATGATATGCTTTACAAACGGAGAGTTGCCAAAATATGTCTCACCATCAATCACAACAATAAGTCAGCACGGAAAATCAATTGGAGAAATATCTGCCGGACTCCTGATTGATCGAATCGAGGAGAACAAAGAAGAATCCTGCTATCAGACCAGGACGATAAAAACGAGCCTCATTCAAAGAGAGAGCACAAGACCAGTTGAATGAACACGCTCCGACTCCAATGTTCATTTTTTCCAAACTCTTTCCATCTCTTCCAGGGTCTTCCCCTTCGTCTCAGGAACAAACTTCCAGATCATCAGCATCGCCAGTATAGCCATTACGCCGTAGATCCAGTAGGCAAAACCATGGTTGAACTTCTCAATCAGGAAACTGTTCTTGTCCATCATGGGAAAAGTCCATGAAACCAAATAATTCGATATCCATTGAGCAGCAACAGCGATGGCCATGGCCCGTCCTCTGATCCGGTTCGGGAATATTTCAGATAGCAGCACCCAGGTGACGGGCCCCCAACTCATGGCAAAACTTGCCACATAGACCAACATGCAAATGAGAGCGAATATGCCTACGGCGTGACTGAAGAAACTGAACCCAAGAGCGAACATCGCGATGCCCATACCCAACGCTCCGATAATCATCAGTGGTTTTCGGCCCAACTTGTCTACGGTCATGATGGCCAGAACGGTAAACAAAAGATTCACCGAACCGACAATTATTGTCTGCAATAGGGCGAAGTCTGTATTGGAACCCATGCTTTTGAAAATTTAAGGAGCATAGTAAAGCACAACATTG
>JAUIKV010000063.1 GCA_030430615.1 Bacteroidia bacterium | reverse complement strand
CTCTTTCCGTAGCTCATCGTCTGACTTATGGGATTCATCATATTTTGTGACAAAAGCATATAGGGCATTGCCCTTGATGTCATGAGGGAAACCAACTACGGCGCATTCCACGATTTCTGCATGCTCATCTATTGCATTTTCAATGGGTGCCGTACCCAAATTGTGACCTGATACGATGACTACGTCATCAACGCGACCCGTGATGCGATAATTGCCCGATGCATCCCGATAAGCACCATCTCCCGTGAAATAAGCGCCGGGATACGTTGAAAAATAGGTGTCTTTGTAACGCTGGTGATCTCCGTAGATGGTGCGGGCAATAGAAGGCCAAGGGGCTTTCATCGCGAGTCGTCCTTCTGCCGGCTCCAGCGTTTGAGGGATTTCATTTCCGTGTTCATCCATCAACACGGGCTGAACTCCCGGGAGAGGCAGAGTAGCGAAAGTCGGACGGGTTGGTGTGATCCCGGCAATGGGTGAGATCATCATGGCCCCAGTCTCGGTTTGCCACCAAGTGTCCACAATAGGGCATTTGGTCTTTCCTATGTTGTCGTTGTACCAGTGCCAGGCCTCCTCATTAATTGGTTCTCCGACGGTCCCCAGAACTTTGAGGCTGCTCAAATCGTGTTTATCCACAAGGCTTAGAGGATGCTTCGCCAATGCTCTAATCGCCGTCGGGGCAGTGTAGAAATGTGTGACTTTGAGTTTAGCCACTATCTCCCAGAACCTTCCATAGTCGGGGTAGGAGGGAACACCTTCAAACATGATAGTCGTGGCGCCAGCGCAGAGCGGCCCGTATATGATGTAGGAGTGTCCTGTTATCCATCCGATGTCTGCGGTGCACCAGTAAATGTCATCCTCTTTGCACTGAAAGACATTTTCAAATGTATAGGTAGCTCCCACCATGTATCCCGCGGTGCTATGCACCATTCCCTTGGGTTTGCCTGTGGAACCGGATGTGTATAGAATAAAAAGCATGTCCTCGGCGTCCATCTCTTCGGCCCTGCAGTCATTGCCTACTTTTTGAAGTTCGTCGAACCAGAACTTGTCTCGTCCTTCGGTCATCTCTGTAGGTTCCACAGTGCGCCTGTAAACAATGACCTTTTCAATAGAAGGAGTCTTTTCGAGAGCCTGATCGCAAACCGCCTTCAAATTAATGGGTTTGGTCCCTCGGTACACTTCATTGGCCGTGATCAGCATTTTGCATTGAGAATCATTGATGCGACTCGCGAGCGCGGAAGAAGAGAAGCCGGCAAAAACAATGGAGTGAACGGCCCCGATGCGGGCGCAGGCCAACATGGCGATCGCCAGTTCGGGAATCATCGGCATATACAGGCAGACCCGATCTCCTTTTTGGATGCCATTGTTTTTTAGAACGTTGGCAAAACGCGATACTTTGACGAACAATTGTCGGTAGGTGATATGTCTTGATTCCTCATCCGGGTCGTTGGGTTCCCAGATGATTGCGGTTTTATTTCCGATCGTATCGAGGTGGCGATCGAGGCAGTTTTCGGTGATGTTCAATTTTGCTCCTTGAAACCATTTGATCTCAGGCTTGTTGAAATCCCATTCGAGAACACTATCCCATTTCTTTTTCCAGTGGAAATGATCCGCTACATCTGTCCAGAAGCTTTCGGGATCAGAAACGCTTTTTTCATATTTCACTTTGTATTCTTTAAAGGAATTGATCTGTAAGGCGCTCATTTTTATTTTTTTAGGGTCTTTTTGTTCTTTCTTAGGATGCTTGTCAGTGAACTTCAACTGGTCCTGCCCAGCAAAATAGTTCGTCCTGTCAAGCAAGATAAAAGTAAAACATCTTCGTGTAAAAAAAAATCGACGAACGACCCCATCCGGACCTCAATGTGTAGGGACTCAATGCGTGTAAGCCTCGCCGGCTCCCGATGGAATTCGGATGTTCTCAACCATATCCTGTATCTCTTCAGGTGGTTTTGGAGTCAAAAAGGCGATAGAAAGCGAGACCCCGAAATTCACGATCATGGCGACGGTTCCAAATCCTTCGGGGGAAATCCCAAACCACCAGTCTTCCTCCGTGCCGCCCCCAAACCAGTCAAATTTGAATCGCATCATGTAATACAGCATGAGCAGCATGCCAATTACCATTCCGGCGACAGCACCCTCTTTGTTCATGCGTTTGACAAAAATCCCGAGGATGATTGCCGGAAAGAACGAAGCTGCAGCCAATCCGAATGCAAGAGCAACAGTTGCAGCTACGAAATCCGGAGGGTTTATACCGAAATACCCTGCTACTGAAACCGCCGCGACGGCTGAGATTCTTGCGGTGATGAGTTCTCCCTTCTCCGAAATCTTAGGATAAATCATTTTCTTGATCAGATCATGAGAAACTGAGGCAGAGATCACCAGAAGCAAACCCGCTGCCGTTGAAAGGGCTGCTGCGAGGCCGCCAGCGGCAACAAGAGCAATCACCCAATTGGGAAGCTCGGCGATTTCAGGGTTGGCCAGCACCATGATGTCTTTGTCCACAGTGAGTTCATTGAGCACAGGGTCGGCCAGGTATTGAACAATATTGTCCTTGTTCTTGTCCTGGAATTTGAGCAGACCGGTGGCCTCCCAATTCGCGACCCAATTGGGTAAGTCCGAATAGGCTTTATTGTTGATGGTTTGAATCAGGTTAGTTCGGGCAAATACTGCTATCGCTGGCGCGGTTGTGTAGAGAATCGAGATGAAAAAAAGGGCCCAGCCTGCCGATTTACGCGCGTCACTCACTTTTTTAACCGTGAAGAATCGCACGATGACATGCGGCAAACCCGCCGTTCCGACCATAAGCGCGGCAGTGATGAAAAAAACGTCCAATCTGCTTTTGCTTCCCGAGGTGTAGGCATCGAAACCGAGTTCGCGATGGAGTCCGTCCAATTTATCGAGCAGGTAGATCCCGTCTTCTCCTGTACTTCCGAATCCAAGCTGGGGGATGGGATTGCCGGTCATTTGGATCGAAATGAATATCGCAGGAACCATGAATGCGAATATCAGCACACAGTATTGGGCGACCTGGGTGTAGGTTATGCCTTTCATCCCTCCGAGAACAGCATAAAAAAGAACGATGATCATTCCAATAAGCACCCCGCTTGTGATGTCGACTTCCAGGAACCTGGAGAACACCAGCCCTACGCCCCGCATTTGTCCGGCCACGTAGGTAAACGAAACAATCAGGGCGCAAATTACCGCAACACTGCGGGCGATATTGGAATAGTAACGATCTCCGATAAAATCAGGCACCGTGAACTTTCCAAATTTTCTAAGATAGGGAGCGAGGAGCAGGGCCAGCAGGACGTAGCCTCCTGTCCAACCCATTAGGTATACGGAGGCGTCATATCCGCTGAAGGAAATGAGACCCGCCATCGAAATGAAGCTCGCGGCAGACATCCAGTCCGCCGCTGTGGCGAGCCCGTTGGCCAAAGGTGAAACGCCCCCACCGGCAACATAAAAGTCCTCGGTCGATCCGGCACGAGACCAGATGGCAATCCCGATGTAAAGTGAAAAAGTAATGGCGATCAAAAGCCAGGTCCACATCTGCAAGTCCATAGCTATTCGTTTACATTGTATTTTTGATCCAGTCGGTTCATCAGCCTGATGTAGATCAAAATTATGATGACAAAGGCATAGATAGATCCCTGTTGAGCGAACCAGAATCCGAGTTTGAACCCACCCAAACGAATGGTATTGAGCTCTTCCACCCAAACGATTCCGAAGAGAAAGGAAACGACAAACCAGGCCGACAAAAGTATGGCAAGGTAGCTCAGATTGGTTCTCCAGTATCGTTTCAAATTCTTTTCAGGCATGGCAGCAAAGATTGATTTCACAGGCAATATAGAATATTTTGAACGTACCCTCAAATTATGCCAGGTGACTGAAAGAGAAAAAAGTGTGGAAATATGTATTTTAGCACTTAAATCCTAGATCACATGACCCGACTTTACTTGAGCCTGTTTCTTTTTGTTTTTATTTCATCGCCTGTCTTCTCTCAGGAACCCACTGTTTCAGAGATCCTGGAGTCTCGAATTCACGGGGATCCGAACAAGGGTGTAGCAGTAAATGGCCAAGAGCTGTTTTCCCAAATAGAAGTCCCCAAGTTTTACACCAACAGGAATTACGAACTGGCATGGACCGACAAGAAGAATATTAAAGACCTATTGGAGAGCATTGAATCTGCCTATGATGAGGGGCTTGACCCTGAGGACTATTATTACCAGAAAATACAGAATCTTCTGGATAAGAAAAAGTCATCTTCACTGACAAATTCCGAGGAGGCGGACCTGGACCTGTTGATGACAGACGCGCTGATCCTTTATGCCTCGCATTTGCTTGAGGGTAAGCTTGAGCAGTCGAAATTGCGCGAGAAATGGGATGTTGAGAAAAATGCAAGGCCTGAAAACGTGGACTCCCTGCTCACGGTGACCCTGCACAACAAACAGGTGAAGCCAGCCCTGCAAACAATGAAGCCGGCTCATTATATGTACAATCTGCTGAAGTTTCATTTGAAAAGGCTGAGAGGCGAGGCGGAAGAGGGAGGCTGGCCTGCAGTTAGCGGAGGTGAGACCCTCAAAAAGGACATGGACGATCCCCGAATATTGGAAATCCGTGAATTCCTGACAGCCACAGGTGATTTGAAATCAACGGCTGTCAATCAGGAAAGCGTGTTCGACGAAGAGCTCGAAAATGCTGTCAAAAGGTTTCAGGTCCGGCATGGTCTTGCGGCCGATGGAGCCATTGGCAAAGGGACCATTGAACAGATGCAGGTTCCCATAGAAAAACGCATCGAGCAGATCAAGTTGAACCTGGAAAGACTGCGTTGGATCTTTCACCATCCGGATGAGGATTTTTTAATCGTGAACATCGCAGGTTTTCACGTGCGCAGGTTTACCAATCGTCAGGAGGTTTTCAATTCACGCGTTATTGTCGGAAAATATCACCATGAGTCTCCGGTCTTCAAAGGAGAGATGCAGTATATCGTCGTGAACCCGACCTGGACCTTGCCCTATTCAATTGCAACCAATGAAACTCTCCCAAAATTGAAGAAGGATCCGGGTTATCTGGCTGCAAAGCACATGGAGGTCATGGATCGAAACGGGAAATTGCTGAATGCCTCGACAATTGACTGGAGTCAATACTCACGTGGTAATTTCCCCTTCATAATCCGCCAGAAAGCCGGTCCCTGGAATGCGTTGGGGGAGGTCAAATTCATGTTCCCGAACAAGTATTCGGTGTATCTGCACGATACACCTTCGCGGAGCCTGTTCGAAAGACAGGACCGTGCCTTTAGCCACGGCTGCATCCGTACAGAAGACAAGTGGGGCTTGCTCATGAGCCTCATGGATGATCCGGAGACATGGAACATGGAAAAGATCAACGAAATTCTCGATTCAGGTGAAACCACAACGATCAAACTTCCGAAGCCGGTGAATATTTACCTGGTCTATCTCACGGCTGTGGCCGACAAGGAGAACAACCTGTTCTTTTTCAAAGATGTGTACAAAAGGGATGACGCCGTTGCCCGGGAACTTGACAAGCCTATTTATGGTAGCGTGGGAACTCGGTAAAAAGGGTTTTGCCGTCCTTGATGTTCTTCCAGTGTTTGGTGCTGAATTCAATGGCCACCACTCCACAAGTAGGAACGTGATCCAAAGGTTTGTCACCGTATTTGTTGACAAAATCACTGATCCCGTGGTCGTGACTGAAGACGATGGCTGAATCGAAGCCATTGTCAAGGGCCTTGACCGTTTTGATGAGGTATCCGTCACTGAAGCTGTAAAGCGACTTGCTAATTTTGAGGTTGGCAAGGGGGTAGTTGAACGTGTAGCTGAAAATCATTGCCGTATGAAGGGCACGGTTCGCACAGGAGGACAAGAACACCGCAGGAGTCTCGATCTTGCTTTCGAGAACCTTTGAAACTAGATATGCATCCTTGATACCTCTTTTTTTCAAGGGGCGATCAATGTCATTGATTCCTACGTATTCCCAAGACGATTTGGCGTGCCGGACGATGTACAGGGTTTTCATGTTCGTGCCATCGGGTTAACAATCATGTTCTCAAATATAAAAAAATAGGAGAAACGCAGCCGGAAAATTAAGTATTATCTGATTTTAAGCCGGGTTTATGGTTGCAAACGACTCATCTTCCAGTCGTAGTCCTCCTGCAGCTCATAGCGGATCCTGTCGTGCATTCGGTTGGGTCGTCCCTGCCAAAACTCAATGGATTCAGGCCTTACGAGATAACCGCCCCAAAAAGGAGGGCGAGTGATTTCCTTTCCTTTGAAACGTTGTTCCATGTCGGTCAGTTTTCGATCGAGGGCCTCGCGGGACTCGATCTCCTGACTCTGATCAGAAGCCCAGGCTCCCAATTTGCTGCCGTCCGGACGCGTTTCAAAATATCCGTCAGAAAGATTCTCGGCCAGTTTCTCGACCTGCCCCTTAATGACGATCTGGCGCTCGAGGCTGTGCCAAAAGAAATTCAGGCTGACCCGCGGGTTTTTCTCCATGGCCAATCCCTTTTCACTTTTGTAATTCGAGAAGAAGACAAACCCTTCCCAGGTAAAGCGCTTCAATAGAACGATTCTGGTTTTCGGAAAACCGTCGAGTCCTAGAGTCGAAAGACTCATGACATTGGCTTCTTCAATGCCGTCCGTGTCGTCGGCTTCGTGAAACCAGGTTTGGAAAAGCTCCATGGGGTTTTCTGGCAGATCCTCACGTAAAAGCGCTTTTCGCTCGTAACTTTTTCTGTAATGACTCAGGTCTTTTTCCACGCAACAAAAATAAGGCTATTTTCGATCAATCCCATCTCTTTTTCGAATGAGGTAGAGCCCGGCATAAGTGAAGGCCCCGTTGAATAGAAGGATTTCATAGCCAAACTGATACCCGGAAAGCAAGTACTGGGAGTAATGATTCAAAAGGTAAGTAGCCCCTATCGAGAGGGCAGCCACTATCCATACCCATCGATCTCTGATCTCATATCGGGTGAGGAGGCCAAAAGAGAAGAGCCCGACCAAAGGGCCATAGGTGTAGGAAGAAACTTGCAACAGACTGTGAATCACATTCTCGTGAATCACATATTTGTAGGCTATGATTACCACGACAAGAAGCACGGAGAACAATATGTGAATCCGTTTTCTAAGTATCTTTCTTTTGGCCTCCTCCCGGGATCGGATATTGAGGAAATCGATGCTGAAAGAGGTCGTCATGGAGGTCAGGGCGCTGTCGGCAGAGGAGTAGGCGGCCGCGATCAGCCCCAGGAGAAATGTAATTCCCAGCCAGGGCCCCAGTCCCTGGTTCAGTGCAATTTCGGGAAAGAGAAGATCGGATTTCTGATTTCCGTCGACAACGGGCACGGCGATACCCATCTGATCGGCATAGAGGAACAGGACGGCTCCCAGAAAAAGAAAGGCAAAATTCACCGGAATCAGAACGATTCCGAGAGAAACCACATTCTTCTGTGCTTCCTTGATGCTCTTGCAGGTTAGGTTTTTTTGCATGTTGTCCTGATCGAGCCCTGTCATTGCAAGGGCGATGATCATCCCTCCGATCAAAGACTTCAGCCAGTGTTTTCGGTCGTTGATGTCTTCATAAAAAATAGCCTTGCTGTATTTTTCATAAGCCGGGCCAGACCAGAAATCCGCCAAAGAAGCATCCAGATGGTTGAGCAGAATGAAAATCGTCGCAATAACTGCAGATAACATAAAAAAGGTTTGCAGGGCATCGGTCCAGACGATCGTTTTTATCCCGCTTCTGAAGGTGTAGAGCCAGATGAACAATACCGACACCACAACTGTGGCTTCGAAGGGCACACCCCATCTGGAAAGGATGAAATGATGCACTACAGAGGCAACCAGGAAAAGGCGAAACGAAGCGATCAGCAACCTTGAGATCAGGAAAAAGAAGGCTCCGGTCTTATGGCTTTGTTCCCCAAAACGATGTCTCAGGTATTCATAGACGGAGGTGACATTCATCTTGTAGTACAATGGTATCAGAATCCAGGAAATCAGGAGGTATCCCAGGAAATAGCCCACCACAATCTGCATGTAGCTGAATTGGGTCGAGCCCACCCATCCGGGCACCGAAATGAAGGTGACACCAGAAAGCGAGGCCCCTATCATGCCAAAGGCCACCACATACCATGGAGAATTTCTCCCTGCCTTGAAAAAGACGCTATTGCTGTCATCGCTAGACGTAAAATACGTAATGACTCCAAGGAGCAGAAAATAGAGTAAAATGACGGTCAAAAGCAGGGTTGGCGACATGATCAGAGTCAGATTGCGTATTTCGTCTTATCGAGTCAAAGATAATGGAAAGCGATCATAATTCTCTGACCGTGCAAATACCCCAATAAAGGATCAAAAAGATTACATTTGCACTATGGATTTTTCGTCAAAACTTCTGGAGAACGCAGTCAACGAAATGGCTCAATTGCCGGGAATTGGCAAGCGAACAGCCCTCAGGCTGGTTCTGCACCTGCTCAAGAGACCCAAGGAGCAGACAACACAACTCGCCCAAGCTCTTGAAGGTTTCAGAAATGAAATCAGACTCTGTTCGAATTGCCACAACATCTCCGACACCGAGTTGTGCGAGATATGCAGCAGCAATCGAAGGGACGGCTCCATAATTTGCGTGGTTGAAGACATTCGGGACGTAATGGCTATTGAGAATACAGCACAGTTCAAAGGGTTCTATCACGTGCTGGGTGGAAAGATCTCCCCCATTGAAGGGATCGGGCCGCATGACCTCACTATTGAAGACCTCGTGCAGAAAGTAGCTGGCGGAGGGATCGAGGAGGTGGTTCTCGCTCTCAGCTCCACCATGGAAGGAGATACCACCAATTTCTACATATACCGGCAGCTTCAAAAATTCGATGTCAAACTGACGACTATTGCCCGGGGAATATCAGTAGGCGATGAAATCGAATATGCCGACGAGGTGACTCTGGGGAGAAGCATCGTCAACAGGGTGCTGTTCGCAAACAGTTTGAAAGGGCTTTAAACCGTTCTTAAAAGTAAGGATCAATCAATCTCAAGTTTTCTCAAATCTCTGTAAAAATCGTATTGAAGGTCCTCATGAAGCATGGAGATCTTTTTCTCGATTTGTTCAGACAGTTTCAAGAAGATGTTTAATTGCCTTTTATTGTGGCGGATGTTGGGCCTGAATTCTTTAAGTCTGGAGCAGAAATGCAGCAGCAGCTCCACTTCTGTTTCTTTGTTGCCCGAGTACCGTATGTACTTTCGAGTAATCGAAAGAATGCTTCTGAAGCTCTTTCGGACGTAATAAGGACTTTTGCGGTTGACCTGTTCAAAGCGCTCATCAATCTCTTGTTTAACACTGTCGATGTAAGCCGACTCATCGTGTGCCTCAAAGAGCAGATAGGTCAAAAGTTCCTTGTTGTCTTTTTTGAATCTGCACAGTCGCAGACAGAGCTCCATCACCTTTTGGGGCGGGAGTTCCTGAAGTTCTTTTTTTATCTCTCGGAGGTTGGCTGATTTCATCGACAGGGGTTCACAATAACAAATATAGGGTTATCCTGAACCAATAGGAAAATTGCCTTATTTTTACCCGAAACGAGAACGGTTTGAACAGGATATCCGTAGTCATTGTGAGCTTCAATGCGCCTTATTTTCTCCAGATATGCCTGGAGAGCGTCTCTGCTGCACTTGGCGGCATTGAGGGTGAGATCATTGTTGTTGACAACAATTCTACCGAGGATTGCGTGGCAATGATCCGGGAAAATTTTCCTGGGATCAGATTGATAGCCAATGAGGATAATGTCGGATTTTCACGTGCTGCCAATCAGGGGGCAAAGATTGCTCAAGGAGACTATGTGCTGATCCTGAACCCGGATGTCGTTCTTCCTGAGGACAGTTTGAAAAAAGTTCTGACCTATGCCCTGGATCATCCTGACATGGGAGCCCTCGGATGCCGCTTTATCGACGGAACGGGTGAGCTGTTGCCGGAGTGCAAGCGCAATTTGCCCGGGATACGAGCGGCTGCATTCAAGTTGTTCGGATTGGATTGGGGCTATTATGCCAATGGCCTTGAGGAGAAGGAAACCGGGAAAGTTGAGGTGCTCACCGGGGCCTTTATGTTCCTCAAAAGAGAGCTTTATGAAAAAGTGGGAGGGTTTGACGAGCGTTTTTTCATGTTTGGCGAAGACATAGACCTGAGTTATCTGATTCATAAGTCTGGTCACACGAACAGGTACCTCGGAAATCTCACGATCATACATTTCAAGGGTGAAAGCTCCACAAAGGATGTTGCTTACCTGAAGCATTTCTACGGGGCTTTGGAAATCTTCTACAGGAAACACTTCAGGCATCATGCCATGGGCAGGATGCTTCTGAGGTGGATTGTTCAATCCGCCATAGGATTGCGAAGTCTCGGAAGAGGCGATGAGGATATCCACAGTGAAGTTAAACCTCCACCGGTTTTTGTACTTTATTTTGGGGAACGGGAGAGCGTTTATCAAGCTCTCAAGAAGAGATTTGGAGCTCAATTCGTTCAAAAAACATCCAATCTTGAGCAGCCACTGAGCACTCGAGCTGACAGCATCTTTTTCGATTCTTCAAGCCTTTCTTTTACCACGATTATCGAGGCCATCGATTCATTGCCCGATTCGATTGCAAAGCGAATTGTTTCCAGAAAAGGTGATTTTTATTTGGGTAGCGACAGCTCTACGAATCGAGGCGTATCCGAACGTCTACTGCCGTGATGCCATCGGGTCCGGCCATCAGGGGATTCAGGTCGAGCTCTACGATGCGGGGTGCAACACAGATCAGTTGAGAAATTGATGAAATGATGTTTGCATACCTTTCGAGGTCTATGGCTGCATGCCCCCGTGCACCCTTTAAAACAGCATTGATTTTTAAAGAATTTATTCGAGTAACGGCCTCTTCCGGATCAACGGGAGCAAGCGCTTGAGTTATGTCACGGAAGTATTCCAGGAAAATGCCCCCGGCACCAAATACGACCAGGGGGGGGAAGTCAGGAATTGATTTCGATCCAACATAAAGCTCTGTTCCTTGATGCATTTCCTGAATCATAATACCCTTTGCTCCTGGCAACTTTGACAGTCTCTTTTGGGCATCTGCCAGCTCCTTGTCCGAAAGGACATTGAGCTCCAGGGCCTTCTGATCTGTTTTATGCAGTATTCCAGTGGCTTTCACGGCAACAGGATATCTCATGTTTGAGGGAAGAGCCCGAATATGTTCGTCTAAATTGATGAAGGCCTGAGTGGGTGTCTCTATTCCCAGAAGCTCAATCAGTTTGAAGGCTTCATGGTCCCCGACGAAACCTGAGGGAAGTTGAGAAATATGTGACTTGATACTTTTAATGGTTTCCTGAGGCAGATTGGCGGCCTTGTCCCCGGGCACAGGCGTTTTTGCGATTTTTCCAAGGCCCCGGCCGAGCAGGCTTTCATCAAAGAATGCAATGTGACCGTCTTTTACAAACGCATCAATTTCATCTTT